>CAIZDF010000101.1 GCA_903931645.1 uncultured Tolumonas sp. | reverse complement strand
TTAGATCATCGCCAGCTTTATAGCCTTTTATCCTTACTTGCAACGCGAAATGGCGCGTTGTTGATGCAGCAAGTCGGTGCGCTCGCTGAATTAGCGCCCGATTATGACCAATTGCATGTTGAGTTAGCGAGTCTGTTACATCGTACTGCGATGTGGCAATTGCTGGGGCAACAAACTGATCCGACAGCAGATGATGCTGAAGAGTTGCAGCAATTGGCTGAACAAATTCCGCCAGAAGAGCTGCAGCTTTATTACCAGATTGCCTTAAATGGCCGTAAAGAGCTGCCTCTGGCGCCGGACGGTCGCAGCGCGTTGGAAATGACATTGCTGCGTATGCTGGCATTTGCACCTCGTGCAAAAGAACAAGTAGCCGTAGATGGTCAGCAAAAGGCAATTCCTGCGAATCTCGCACCGTCGTTGACGGCACCCGTCTTATCTAAACCGGTGATGATTGCACCTCCTGCAGCGGCCCCGATAGCAAAAGAGCGTGTGACGGAAGATTTGGCGATGCATGCCAAGTTGCTGCAAGAGCAAGCAGAGCTCATGGCGCAAGCTGCAAATCAAATGCAGCCAGTCGCAGAGATTACTCAACCAGTTAATGCACCTCAGCAAGTTCAGGCGCGACCAGTCGTATCAGCAGATCCTGTTGCTATACAACCAACATCAGCCACAGAAACACAAAATACCGGTGTGCAGGATGTTTTGCGGCTACGAAACCAGCTGCGTAGTCGACGTCAACAAGCAGAAAGTCAGCCGGATAGTTATTCGTCAACGACGGTGTCATCAAATGCGGCTTCTGCCCCCGTTTATGCTCCAAAACCACGCGTTGAAGCTGCACCGTTATCTGTTACTGCTGCAGTTGTGCCATCTCAGCCTGTTGTACGAGCAGTTACGCCGTCAAATAATCTGAGCGATGATTTACCGCCGTGGGAGTTACCGCCGCTGGATGCGTATCAGGATGCGTTTATCGCAACCGATAGTAGTTCGGATGTACCGATGCTGACGACATCATCACCAGCCCGAATCCGGAAAATTGATTCGGTGCAGCCGGTGGCGCCGGTTGTGCCATCGAATCATATAACGACCAGTGCTCAGCCGGTCATTGATGAAGATGATGAAGCGAGATGGCACAGTAATGAATTACTAGCGCGCAGTGCTGACTCTTGGGCGCAGACTGTCGCCAAATTACCGGTTGCTGGGCGTGTTCGTCAGTTGGCGATGCAGGCGGTTATCACCAATCAGCAGACGGATAACTGGCATTTGCAGATCCGTAATGAAGCTCGCCATCTGGCACAACCTCGGATGATACAAGAGCTAGCGGAGGCGATATCCGCTAGCTTGCCACAACCTGTTAATTTGCAGGTTGAGCCGGTGATGCAATTGGCGCAGGCTTGTCCGGCAGAAATTGAGCAGCAGGAACGGGTTCGCTTACAGCAAGATGCTGAGGCATTATTGCTGGCTGATCCGAATGTACAGTTTTTACAGCAGCGGTTTGGTGCCACACTGGATGATGGTACTATTCAACCACTGAAAACAGATATTACCGCGTCTAATGAATGAAGCGGGCACAACCACAACCAAATAGAGAGTGAGGAAACATGTTCGGTAAAGGTGGAATGGGCAATTTGATGAAGCAGGCGCAAATGATGCAAGAGCGCATGCAGAAAATGCAGGAAGAAGTGGCAAAGATGGAAGTCACTGGCGAGTCAGGCGCTGGCATGGTTAAGATCACTATCACCGGTAGCCACAATGTGCGCCGTGTTTCGATTGATCCAAGCCTGATGGAAGATGATCAAGAAATGCTGGAAGACTTGATTGCTGCCGCTTACAACGATGCAGTTCGTCGTGCTGAAGAACAAAATAAAGCCAAAATGGCCGATGTCACCGGTGGCATGCAGTTACCACCAGGCTTCAAAATGCCATTCTGATCTGATACAAACCTTTATTCGTATACCCAACGTCAAGTACGAAGGGTATACCTGACAGGTCGTAGTGATTCGCTGCGACCTGTTTTCGTTTCTTAGTTTGTTTTTATGTGGATGTGTCACGCATGAAGTTCAGCCCGTTACTTGATTCCTTGATCCGTGAATTACAGATATTGCCTGGTGTCGGGCCAAAATCAGCCCAGCGGATGGCATTTCAATTACTGGAGCGGGAACGTAAGCGTGGTCTGCAATTAGGGCAAACCCTGCAACGTGCGTTGACAGAAATTGGGCACTGCCAGCATTGCCGTACCTTCACCGAAAATACTTTGTGTGACATCTGTGCCAATCAAAAACGTGCTGAAAATGGTCAGCTGTGTATCGTGGAAACACCGGCGGATGTGGCAGCAATTGAGCAGACTCATCACTATTCCGGACGTTATTTTGTGCTGATGGGGCACTTGTCACCCTTAGATGGCATCGGCCCGAAAGAGCTGGGTCTCGATAAACTTGATGAATTGCTACAAAGCGGGCAGTGGCAGGAAATTATTCTGGCCACGAACCCCACCATCGAAGGCGATGCCACCGCATTTTATATTGCCAGCATGGCCAAACAATATCAGATCAGCGTCACCCGTATCGCACATGGTGTGCCGGTTGGCGGTGAATTAGAGTTGGTGGATGGCATGACTTTATCGCATTCATTGAGTGGTCGCCGTCCGCTGGAATAATCTTTTCTTTCATACTGGCGAATTTTCCTGACTTGAAAATTTGCCATTCATCCCCATCTTGTTTCCTGTACTAGAACTTCCCCGTAAATCAAGGAAAGCAAGATGACAGAAACTGTTCATATGGAAACCCACGGGTTTCAGACTGAAGTTAAACAACTGTTGAACCTGATGGCGCACAGCCTCTATTCCAACAAAGAGGTTTTCCTGCGTGAACTGATCTCTAACGCGGCAGATGCGGCTGATAAGTTGCGTTTCAAAGCGTTGTCCGATGCTGATTTATATGAAAATGATGGTCAGTTGCACGTTCGTCTGTTGATCGATAAAGAACAACGCACTCTGACTATTTCCGATAACGGTATCGGTATGAGCCGTGAAGATGCCATTCAGCATCTGGGCACCATTGCCCGTTCCGGCACCAAAGATTTCTTCCAAAATCTGAGTGGCGATCAGAGTAAAGACTCCCAGCTGATTGGTCAGTTTGGTGTAGGTTTCTATTCTGCTTTTATCGTGGCAGACAAAGTCACCGTGATCAGCCGTATTGCTGGTCAGACACATGATAAAGCGGTGCGTTGGGAATCGGTTGGTGATGGTAGCTTTACCGTTGCAGAAGTGACTAAAGACAGCCGCGGTACTGATGTGATCCTGCATCTGAAAGAAGATGAAGCCGAATTCCTGGAAGATTACCGTCTGCGCTCCGTGATCGGTAAGTATTCAGATCACATCAGCATTCCAGTTGAACTGTGGAAAGCGCCAGAAGCAGCCGAAGGTGAAGAAAAGCCAGCCACTGAAGGCACTTGGGAACAAGTGAACCGTGCGACTGCACTGTGGACTCGTTCTGCCAAAGAGATCAAAGACGAAGAGTATAAAGAGTTTTACAAACACGTATCGCACGATTACGAAGACCCACTGACCTGGTCGCACAACCGTGTTGAAGGCAACATGGAATACACCAGCCTGCTGTATATTCCAGCTCGCGCGCCATTTGATATGTGGAATCGTGAACAGAAACATGGTCTGAAACTGTACGTACAACGCGTGTTTATCATGGACGATGCTGAACAGTTCATGCCAACTTACCTGCGTTTTGTAAAAGGTGTGCTCGATTCCAACGATCTGCCGCTGAACGTATCGCGTGAAATTCTGCAAGACAACAAAATTACGGCGCAACTGCGTAAAGCTTGCACCAAGCGTGTATTGAGCATGCTGGATAAAATGTCGAAAGACGATGCTGAGCAATACCAGAAATTCTGGGGTGAGTTTGGTAACGTGTTGAAAGAAGGCCCTGCCGAAGATTGGGGTAATCGGGAGGAGATCGCGAAATTGCTGCGATTTGCTTCTACGCTCAACGACAGCAATGCGCAGACCGCCAATCTGACTGATTATGTTTCTCGCATGAAAGAGGGTCAGAACAAGATCTATTTCATCATTGCTGACAGCTATACCGCAGCGAAAAACAGTCCACACCTCGAAATTCTGCGTAAGAAAGGAATCGAAGTGCTGCTGATGTGGGAACGTATCGATGAATGGTTGATGAACCATCTGTCTGAGTTCGATGGCAAAAAACTGGTTTCAGTGACCAGCGGTGACCTAGAACTGGGCGATCTGGAAGATGAAGAGAGCCGTAAGCAACAAGAAGAGGCAAGTAAAGCCAATGCGGGTCTGATCGAACGTTTGAAAACAGCGTTAGGTAGCGAAGTTGCTGATGTACGTGTTTCTCACCGTCTGACCGAAACACCGGTTTGTGCGGTGACTGATGCGCATGGCATGAGCAGCCAGATGATGAAACTGATGAAGGCGGCTGGTCAGCCAGTGCCTGAGCAGAAATACATTCTGGAAGTGAACCCTGAGCATGCGCTGATCCAGCATATTGCTGATCTGCAAGATGAAGAACGTTTCAAAGAGTGGGCGCTGTTGTTGCAGGAACAGGCACAACTGACGGAACAAGGCGGATTGCAAGATCCGGCCAGTTTCGTGGCACGCATGAACCGTTTGCTGCTGGGGTAATTTAATTACTTCCAATATCCAAAAGCCGTGCTCGTCACGGCTTTTGTTTGGGTGAAAAGGTTGAGGAATGGCGCAAAAACGTGTACTTTTTGCGCCCTAAGTAAGGTTATCTGAAACAGAGGCTAAAATAGATATGCGTATCATTCTGCTAGGTGCTCCAGGCGCAGGGAAGGGCACTCAGGCACAGTTCCTGATGGATAAGTATGGTATCCCACAGATTTCTACTGGGGATATGCTGCGTGCGGCGATCAAAGCAGGCTCAGCACTGGGTTTGCAGGCCAAAGCGGTAATGGACGCAGGTCAGCTGGTTTCTGATGAACTGATCATCAATCTGGTGAAAGAGCGCATCACTCTGGAAGACTGCAAAAACGGTTTCCTGCTGGATGGCTTTCCTCGTACCATTCCCCAAGCGGATGCGATGAAAGAAGCGGGCATCAGCGTTGATTCTGTTCTGGAATTTGATGTACCGGACGAAGAAATCGTAAAACGTATGAGCGGTCGTCGTGTGCATTCTGGTTCTGGCCGTGTTTACCATGTGGTATTCAATCCGCCAAAAGAAGAAGGCAAAGATGACGTGACTGGCGAAGCACTGAGCATTCGTCCAGATGATGAAGAAACTACCGTGCGTAAACGTCTGGATATCTACCATCAGCAGACTGAGCCATTGGTTGGTTATTACAAAAAAGAAGCTGAATTGGGTAACACCCGTTACAGCAAAATCGACGGTACACAACCAGTCGCTGAAATCAGCCAACAACTGGCAGTACTGCTAGGTTAATAGCTTTAGGCTAACTGTTTGTTTTAACGGTTTGTTTATATCAAAAACTGATCGATTTAATGATAACGCCCGTACCAGAAATGGTTCGGGCGTTATACTTTATGGCAGACAGAAAAATAGGATGGCACTACATGACGAACAAGCAAGGCGTTATTCTGGTTAATCTGGGCACCCCTGCGGAAGCTACACCAGCAGGCGTGAAGGCGTTCTTGCAAGAGTTCTTGATGGACAAACGTGTAGTGGGTATTCCCCATTTGATCTGGTGGCCTTTATTGCATGGTTTGGTATTACCGCTGCGTTGTAAGCGCGTAGCACATGCTTATCAGCAAATCTGGATGACGGGCGGTTCTCCGTTGTTGGTGTATAGCCAAATGCAACAGACAGCGTTACAGGCTCTGTTACAAGACGAACTACCGATTGAATTAGCGATGACCTATGGCCAGCCTTCATTGCAAGATGCCTGGTCACGTCTAAAAGCACAGGGCGTGACACAAGTATTATTGTTACCGCTTTATCCGCAATACTCCTCGACGACCACGGCTTGTGTCTCCGATGCCTGGCAAAAAATCATGGCAAAGGAACACCATGTCCCGTCTTATCAACTGATTGGCAAGCATTATCAGCAAACGGAATATATCCAGGCATTAGCAGATTCTATTCTCCGTAGTGGTTTTACCCCGCAGTCAGATGATTTGTTGTTATTTTCTTTTCATGGCATTCCGGAAGCATACGCATTGCGCGGTGACCCTTATCCCGAACAGTGCAAAGCGACAGCAGCGGCAGTAGCCCAAGTGTTAGGGTTATCGCCAACACAGTGGCAGTTAAGCTTTCAATCTCGCTTTGGCAAACAAAAATGGCTAGAACCCTATACCGATGCCACATTGCGACAATTACCAGTACAAGGCAAAAAACGACTTTATGTCGTGTGTCCGGCGTTCAGCGTTGATTGTTTAGAAACGCTTGAGGAAAT
>CAIZDF010000100.1 GCA_903931645.1 uncultured Tolumonas sp. | reverse complement strand
CAGAGTGAGCGACAGATATAACAAGCTGAATTTATTCACGCGCCACTGCCTCTATCGGATCAAGTCGGGCTGCATTCCGGGCGGGCAGATAACCGAACAACACACCGATCAGTGATGAGCACAAGAATGCGGAGACCAAAGACCAGACGGAAAAGGCCATCTGAATACTGCTGACAAAAAATGAAAATATAGCGCTCACCGCAAATGAGAGGGCGATGCCCAGCGTGCCACCCAGTAAACACACCATCACAGCCTCTATCAAAAATTGCTGCAAAATATCCTGCTGGCGGGCGCCAACCGCCATACGAATGCCAATTTCTCGAGTTCGTTCCGTCACTGACACCAGCATAATATTCATCACGCCGATCCCGCCAACAATCAGTGAAATCACGGCAATTGATGAGATTAGCAGTGTTAGTGTGGCGGTGGTTTTTTCGATAGTTTGCAAAATACTATCGCTGTTGCGGGTGTAAAAATCTTTACGACCATGCACGCGGGTCAGCAATTTAATGATCTGTTGTTCGGCAATGCTGCTGGAAACACCATCTTTGATACTCACCGAGATAGAACTGAAATAATATTGCCCCATTAGCCGATACATGGCGGAAGTGTAGGGTAGCCAGACATTTAAGTTCTGTGTATCAAACGAACTTTTTTTCTCCGCGGTGACGCCAATGATTCGACAGGGTAAGTTGTTGAGCAGAATGACTTTGCCAACCGGGTTAACATGTGCACCATACAATTTAATCAGCGTATTGTGGTCAATCACCACCACGGGTTGTAGTTGTTCCACGGCGCTTTGATCAAACGTTTTCCCATAAGCCATTTGCAGATCTTTGACCTGAAAATACTGGCCTGCGACACCATACACCATCGCGGATAATGCCTTGCCACTATCACGTAACAATGCATTGGTGCTCACGCTGGGCGTGACGCTGTCGGTATAGATTTGCCCGCTCAGCAGCGGTAGATCTTGCGGCGTCAGTGTTTGAATCGCGCTGGCATTGCGATCCCCCCAATCTTTACCGGGATAGACATCAATGGTGTTGGTGCCCATTGAGCTGATGTCGCTGATCACTTTATTGCGCGCACCCTGACCGACAGCCACCACGCTCACCACCGCCGTAATGCCAATAATGATGCCGAGCATGGTGAGTAAGGTCCGCATCCGATGGGTCAGCATAGAGAGCCACGCCATTTTGAAGGCTTCGGAAAAACGCGTCGATTGGCGCACCCACCAACTAGCGGTCTGTGATATTGGGGGCTGCTCGGGTAAATCCTGACTATCAAACGGCATGTCGATGTGACAAGGCGTTTGTTTCCGGTCGGCAAGAATTCGGCCATCGCTGATTTCGATCACCCGTTCGGCGTGGGCGGCAATATTTTGGTCATGTGTGACCAGCACAATTGCGTGCCCCTGACGATGCAGTTGCCGCAGGATCTGCATCACCTCTTTGCCGCTTTGGCTGTCTAATGCGCCGGTTGGTTCATCAGCCAGAATCACATTGCCACCGTTCATCAGCGCACGGGCAATACTGACGCGTTGTTGTTGCCCGCCAGATAGCTGGCTGGGGCGATTGCGCTGTTTATCGGCAATGCCTAAGCGTTGCAGTAAGGAACGTGCCCGTTGCAAGCGCGAAGTTTTATTTTTACCGGCATAAATGGCGGGAATTTCCACATTACTTTCGGCTTTCAGATGTGACAGCAGATGGTAACGCTGGAAGATAAAACCAAAACAATCGCGGCGTAGATCGGCCAGTTGATCGCTGTTTAATGTGGCGGTGCTTTGCCCGTTAACCCGATATTCACCGCTGCTGGGGCGATCCAGACAACCGAGAATATTCATCAGCGTCGATTTACCAGAGCCGGAGGCACCAATAATCGCTACCATTTCCCCGGCATGAATATCCAGATTGATATTATCAAGCACAGTAAGGCTTTCATCACCGGTCTGAAAATGACGACTGATGTGCTCTAATGCCAGTAATGGCGGGGCCTTCGTCATGGGTGGGGCCCTGGTGGCGGCATCATGTGGTCGGAATTACTCACGCTGGCTTCGCTGCTTTTGCTATCACCGAGAATAATGCTGTCACCGTCATTTAAACCACTTAGCGCTTGTGCATTCAGGCTGTCTTTTAATCCCAGCTGAATAGTTTTCTTAATAACACGATCGTGTTCCAGCACTCGGACATAAGCTTGCTGATGTTCATCATTTTCAATCGCGGCTACGGGCACCAGCAGTACATTTTTTGCCTCACCGGAAACAATAGTGACTTGTGCAGTCATGGATACTCGCAGCCGGTGATCGGGGTTTTTCACATCAAACAGGCCATTGTAGT
The DNA here is from genome assembly GCA_903931645.1 of uncultured Tolumonas sp. Lineage (GTDB taxonomy): Bacteria > Pseudomonadota > Gammaproteobacteria > Enterobacterales > Aeromonadaceae > Tolumonas. The sequence continues at coordinate 6,933 of CAIZDF010000100.1, read as the reverse complement.
AAACAGCACTGGAGCTGGAAGAAGATGAAGAAGAACTGGATGAACTCGAACTACTAGAAGAGCTGGTGCTATCACTGCTATCGGAAGTCGATGCCGGTTCAATCGCGCGTAAGGTGGCGAAATAACGTTTATCTGGTTCGCCCAATGTAGTGAACCAAACTTTCAAACCCGGTTTCACGTTGATCACATCGGCTTCTGAGATCTGCGCTTTTACCGTCATGGAGTCGAGATCGGCCAGTTTTATGATGGTTGGCACTGACTGAGAGGCGGCGACGGTTTGGCCTTCCTTGGTGACAATGGATATTACGGTGCCATTGATCGGCGCGGTAATACGGGTATACCCCAGATTAGCTTTTGCCGTATCGACGGAAACTTGTGCCGCGGTAATTTCAGCATCTAACTGGCTAATGGCGGCGCGGGTGGTGTCCAGCGAAGCAGCTGCGTCCTCCAGATTGGCTTTGGAGGTCGCATCTTGTTGCCACATCTGCTGTTGTCGGCGATAGGCTAATTCGTATTGGCGTAACAGGGCTTGTTTGGCTTGTTTTTGTGCTTTCGCACTATCGAGATTGGCCTGTGCCTGACGTAGCGTATATTGCTGTAAGATCGGGTCGATTTCGGCGACTAGCTGACCTTTTTTAACCTGTTCACCCAGTGCGACTTTAAGTGACTTCAGTTGGCCGGAGACTTGCGCTCCGACACTAACCTGATTGATGGCGCTCAGCGTGCCGGTAGCCAATACCGTTTGTTCAATATCGCCATAGTGAACAGGTGCCGTCATATATTGAATGGGCGCCGGCCCTCGCAAAGTACTAAAGGCAACCGTCAGTGCCAATAGTGGCAAGATAAAATATAACCAGCGTTTTTTTAATAATGCCACGTCTCAGCTCCGCGCTCATCTTCGCTGGACATCATAGCGAGATCTGTCTGCGACTCGTGAAGATTTACAAGATTTTATCTCTGCCGTTACGGAACTAATGATCGGTAGATTTTATCGTTTGACGGTGACGAATCTTGAGCCAGCGGGGCCAGAATATATTGAGTAACAGACCTGACAACACCAGCAAAATACCGATCCATTGCCAGTGCGTCAGTTGTTCATTCAAAAATAGTCGTGCGCAAAACAGGCCGACCAGCGGCACCAATAAGGTTAAAGGTGCGACTTGTGCCACCGGATATGTTCGTAGCAGACGTCCCCACGCCACATAGCCATACAAGGTGGCGATCAGCGCCAGATAGACCACGGCCAGTACGGAATGCCATTGCAGATGCAACAGGCTGTTTGCTATCACAGTTGGCCCTTCCAACCAGTATGAAGCGATGAAAAACGGCAAGGGAGGGATCAACGCACTCCAGACCACCAGACTCAGCAAATTCAATGACGCCTGACGCGATATATGGCGATTAATGATATTGCCTAACCCCCAGCAAGCAGCGGCACAAATCGTGAGCAGGAAACCTGCCAGCGTCATTCCACTTTGCCCTTGCTGTGTCGCTAGTAACACCAAGCCGAGTGCGGAAACACCTAAGGTAAATGGCTGATGCGCTAACCAATGTTCCCGTAATAACACAGCGGCAAACAGCAAGGTAAACAACACCTGCGATTGTAAAACCAGCGAAGCAATCCCGGCTGGCATTCCCACTTTCATGGCAGTAAATAAGAAGGCAAATTGTCCGAAACTAATGGTCAACCCATAGGCTAATAGCCAGCGCCAGGCGATCTTGGGCCGTGGGACAAACAAGATGGCCGGAAAGGCAACCATCGAGAAACGTAAAGCGCCTAACAATAATGGCGATAACCCGTCGAGCCCCCAGTGGATCACGACAAAGTTAAATCCCCATGCAAACACAATCAGCAGAGCGAAACCCCAATCTTTCAAAGACATGCGTATTGGTCCTGTTGGTATTGAGGTTTCAGTATATGCCGGCAGGCGTCATTCCAATAGTGCAACTGCTTTGATCTGAACCCACAACGGCATCGCTGGCTGTAATTTGAGGGTATGCGCCGAGCGTTGCGTGATTCGCGCCAGCAGCGGTTGTTGACCAACCTGTAACTTAACCAGCAGATGGCCCGGTGTTTCTGCTGGCACCATGTCCAGCAAGGTGGCGGGTAATAAATTCAGAATACTGGAATCAACTGCCTTATGTAGACTAAGGCTGACATCACGGGCATCGATCCGGCAGCGAACGCGGCTACCGAGTGCTTGTTTGGTTTGTCCGACCAATAACGAGATCTGATCGGTGGTTTGCAAATGCGCCAGACCATCGTCTTCCAGCTCATGTAACATCATCTCCCATACCACGGCGGCTTGTTCAGCAAAGTCAGCGGGTAAATCTAAGCGTGATAAGGTGTCATTTAAGGGGCCTGATGCCACCACTTTGCCTTGTTGTAATAGGGTCAGATGATCCGCCAACCGTGAAACCTCATCGGTTGCATGGCTGACATAAATTATAGGGATCGACAATTGGCGGTGTAACTGTTCCAGATAAGGCAAGATCTCCTGTTTTCTGGCTTGATCCAGCGCGGATAACGGCTCATCCATCAATAAAATTTTCGGTGCCAACAACAAGGCGCGAGCAATCGCCACTCGTTGCCGTTCACCGCCAGATAACTGATGTGGGCGGCGCTGTAATAGAGCTTGAATGCCTAACAGCTGACAGATATAAGCAAAATCGGCTTTCGGATGTTGTTTAGGCAACCGTTTCACACCAAACAACAGATTTTGTTCGACGGATAAATGCGGAAACAGGCTGGCCTCCTGAAAGACATAACCTAATGCGCGTTGATGTGGGGGAATGAAGATATTCCGGCTCGAGTCTTGCCAGATCTCATCACCAATTGCGATATAGGCATCCGGCAATTTTTCCAACCCCGCCAGTGCCCGCAGGCAGGTGGTTTTGCCGCAACCTGATGGCCCAAATAACGCACTGATACCTTGCCCTGGCAATTGCAGCGCGACATCCAGCTCAAAATCACCACGTGGCCAGCACAGCCGGATCGAAACATCAGCCATGCTGTGCTCTCCGATTCTGACCAAACCAGTAGATCAGCATCAGCGCTAACATGGCAAATAACACCATGCCTCCAGCCAGCCAGTGCGCTTGCAGATATTCCTGATTCTCGACGTGCTCATACAGCAAAATCGACAACACTTTGGTTTCACCGGGAATGCTGCCCCCAATCATCAACACCACCCCGAATTCGCCGATGCTGTGGCAAAACGCCATTACGGCGGCAGTTACTAGCCCCGGCCTAGCCAGAGGCAGTGCCACGGAAAAGAAACGATCCAGCGGTGAGGCCCGTAAGGTAGCGGCAACTTCCAATGGGCGCGAACCCATCGCCTCGAAGGAGTTTTGGATCGGCTGAATGGCAAATGGCAGGCTATGTAAGACACCACCGAGCACGATGCCGGCAAAACTAAAGGGCAGCGCCTGCCAATGTAATGCGGCCAATAACTGCCCGACTGGGCCATGGGGGCCGAGTAATAACAACAGGTAAAAGCCCAACACGGTCGGCGGCAACACCATAGGTAGGCTTAAGATGGCATTAAACAGCGGTTTATAACGGCTGCGGGTTTGTGATAGCCACCAGGCCAGCGGTGTGGCAACTAATAATAAAATCCCCATCACCAACAAGGCCAGCTTGAGTGTCAGCCACACCGTGTTCCAGTCTTGTTCCATCATGCTGGTTTATCCTTGATGCTTATCCTTGATAACTACACAGTAAAACCGCCGATGCTTTGAAGGCTGCGCACGCTTCCTGACCTTCCTGCAATTGCATGGTGTCGACACTTTCGGTGGTGACCACAGCACACACTGTTTTATCTCCAGGCAAGTTGATCACCACTTCGCTATTCACCGGGCCGCGATGAATTTTGCTGATGTGTCCCCACAACTGATTGCGGGGTGAGAGTTTTAATTTGCGGTCAGTAACCAACATGACCGATGATGATTTTACGAGTGCATATAACTCTTGCCCCATGGCAATACCTAAGCTTTCTGCTGATTCACGGGTGATTACGGCAATCAGCTGCACGTTATCGTCCAACTGCAAGGTCACTTCAAAATCGACCGGTGCAGTACGCAGCGCCACTACCGTACCGACAAACTGATTCCGCGCGCTACTGCGCATCGATATGCGACGTAATAAACGACGAAATTGCGTGATGTCGTAAAAATTGTCATCTTGCTGACAGGGCTTATTTTGCAGTTGCTGTTGTACTCTTTCGAGAACTTGTTGATATTCCGCCTGCAGCGCGCGATACAAAGCAACGGTCTGTTTACCGTAGGCGGTAAGTTGAGTGCCTCCGCCATTTTTCCCTCCAGCAGTGCGAATAACTAACGGCTGCTCTGCTAGATTATTCATCTCGTCCAATGCATCCCAGGCGGCACGATACGACATGGGAATGGATTTAGCCGCTTGTGATAACGAGCCCAAACGTTCAATCGCTTCTAATAATTGAATACGGGTATCCCCTAAAGAAGGCCCCACTTCAGTGCATAATTTGAGTTCCCCTAACAGAGCGGGCGGCGTTGAAGTTGGTTGTCGGGACATGAAAACCTCTCACAACAGGTGGAGATGCGATTTAACATGTAGCGCGTAATGTTTTAGTACGTATAGCGACATTAAAAATGTGCAGATTGAAACAGTTGTTGCAACAACTGTACCTGTACGAACAAACCTATTCGTGCGACTAAAAGATCAGCGGATGGAATGTGCGGAATAGAAAGAAGAGACGCAGTTTTCGGTGCTGCGTCTCAAGGCGTTTATTAAGCGGATAACGGTTGCGGTTGCTGGATCATATTGGTCAGGCTGATCCGGTTGACGGCGTGCACCAGTTCCCCGGTGATAATATTTTTAGCCACCGTCTGGTAGCGGTTTTTACAGCCACTTTTTCGAATGGCGTTATTCAGGTGAAAGTTAACCGTGCGTTCGGTAATGCCAAGGATCTGGGCAATTTCCCACGAGGTTTTGCCTTCACTGACCCAGAACAAACACTCTTTTTCCCGCGAGGATAAATACGATTGTTCCGGAGAAAATAACGGAATAGCCTGTTCTTGAATAATATGGCCTAGATAACTTAGGTGGAAATAATCCTGTAAGCGGATCGGTTCTTTGCGATGGCGGCTCAGGGCAAAATAACCGTAAAACCCCGATGGCCCGTGTAGCGGGATCGCAATACCTTCTTCCATGCCGAACTGACGCCAAGAGTCCATAGGCAGAAAGGCTTCATGTTCCAGTTTGACATCCGCTTGCCAGAATAAAGGGCGGCTTTGCGACTGCGAACGCAGATACAGTGAATCATTTTGGATGGTAGTGTTTTGTGCATAATGCTCAGCCCAGTTTTCCGGCGTTTGCATCAGTAAGGTCAGATCCGTTTGCTGTAAGCCGCGACGCAGTGTCAGGCAGAGTTGGTAATACTCAAAGCCGTTGGCGAGGCAAAGTTTGGCCAGTTGATCGGCCAATATTTGCGGTGTTTGGCAATTTTGGATGCGAAAACGCTGCTCTTCCAATGGAAAAGTAAAGTTATTCATTTTTTATGATCCCGTACTTTATTTAATTATTAGTTGTCAGTTGACAACGTGCAACAAGATACATGATGGGTCATATTTTGCGCAAAATATTTGTTAGCCAATTCAGTCCTTGCGCACAGAGAAAATCTGACAGGGTATTGGTTTTTTGCAGTGGCATATATTTTGGACTAATAATATGCGCCGTCGAGAGTTGATTAGTTCTGTTCTGTTCCGCCTCTTTTCTTCTAGAATAACGCCCATCTGTAATGATTGAGGTTCGTTATGTCTCTGCATGTGATTATTCTGGCGGCGGGTAAAGGCACCCGTATGCGCTCATCCCTGCCAAAAGTGCTGCATCCTGTTGCTGGGCGCCCGATGGTGAGCCATGTTATTGCCACCGCCCGCCAACTTAATGCCGATAAAATTCATCTGGTCTATGGGCATGGCGGCGAAGTGATGCAGGCCAAACTGAATGAAGTCGATGTGGAGTGGGTGCTGCAGGCTGAACAGCTGGGTACTGGGCATGCAGTGGCACAGGCAACACCGGCGATCCCGGATGATGCCAACGTCTTGGTGTTGTACGGGGATACGCCGTTGATCACCACCGAGACATTACAGGAGCTGTTGCAAGTCCAACCGAAAAACGGCATTGGTTTATTGACGGTATCGTTGGATGACCCTACCGGGTACGGTCGAATTCTGCGCGCGGACGATCAGGTCGTGGGTATCGTTGAGCAAAAAGATGCCAGTGTTGGTCAACAGCGGATCAACGAAGTGAACACTGGTGTGCTGGTGGCGCCGGCGAAACAGCTGAAACAGTGGCTGGCGGGCTTAACCAATAAAAATGCGCAGGGCGAATATTACCTGACCGACGTTATCGCGGCAGCACATCATGCGGGTAGTTCTATTCAAACGGCACAACCAAGTTGTGCGCAGGAAGTGGAAGGTGCCAATAACCGTCTGCAATTGGCCAATCTGGAACGCTTTTATCAAAAACGTGCGGCAGAACAACTGATGCTGGACGGCGTTACGCTGTTGGATCCGGCGCGGTTTGATCTGCGCGGCGCACTGACTTGCGGTGAAGATGTTGTTATCGATGCCAATGTGATCATTGAAGGTCAGGTGACATTAGGTCATCGCGTGCAGATTGGTGCCGGCTGTATTTTAAAAAACTGCGCTATCGCCGACGACAGCATTATCAGCCCGTATTCCATCATTGAGAGTTCCACCTTGGCCGAAGGTTGCACGGTGGGGCCATTTGCCCGTTTGCGCCCGGGTGCCGAGCTCGCGGCACAAGCGCATGTCGGGAATTTTGTGGAGCTGAAAAATGCCAAATTGGGTTTCGGTTCCAAAGCGGGTCATCTGAGTTATCTGGGCGACAGTGACATTGGCGCCAACGTGAATATCGGTGCCGGTACTATT
>CAIZDF010000099.1 GCA_903931645.1 uncultured Tolumonas sp. | reverse complement strand
CTTGGGTTTTGATATGAACGTGATTTACTATAATCGTTCTGCCAAACCGGAAGCCGAACAACAATTAAACGCTCGTCGTTGTTCATTGGATGACGTGCTGAAGGAAGCTGATTTTATCTGCAACGTCTTACCACTCACGCCGGAAACCCATCACATCATTAATCGTGATTCGCTGGCCAAAATGAAGCCTTCTGCATTTTTCATTAATGGTGGCCGTGGCGCTTCCGTTGATGAGGCTGCGTTAGTTGCAGCCTTAAAATCAGGTGTCATTAAAGGTGCGGGTTTAGATGTGTTTGAAAAAGAACCGTTGCCCGTGAATTCGGAATTACTGACGTTACCTAATGTGGTCGCTCTGCCTCACATCGGCTCTGCTACGCATGAAACTCGCTATGAAATGTCGAAATTGGCGGTAGAGAATCTGCTGGCGGCGTTAAATGGTGATCTCTCAAAAAATTGCGTTAACCCTTCAGTTATTCAGTAAATTTATTCTCAATAAGCGCCCATGTGCCATGATTAAGGAGGATACTAATCCGGCGTACATTACACATGGAGCGCATGATGACTGATCCCGCATTCTCTTCTTCTCAGGCCCACGCCCATACCGCAGACCAGGTTTTAAAAGCGGTTAACTCTCAAGTTGATGGTCTTAATAGCGAACAAGTTCTGCAACGGCAACAGCAATTCGGTGCCAATCGTCTTACTCCGCCAACCGGTGAAAGCAGTTGGATAAAACTGTTACGCCAATTTAATAATGTATTGATTTATGTATTAATTGTAGCCGCCATCATGAGTTGGTTACTTGGCCGCTGGACGGATGGCGGTGTCATTTTTGCTGTCGTCATCATCAATGGCATCTTTGGATTTATTCAGGAAGGTAAAGCCGAGCAGGCGTTAGCATCGATTCGCAGTATGCTGCGCGTGCATACCCATGTGTTACGCGACGGCGTGCGGCAGCAGGTCGACTCCGAAGTATTAGTTCCTGGCGATATTGTATTGCTGGAATCAGGTGACCGCGTTCCTGCAGACTTGCGATTAATTGAAGGTATTAATTTAGCAGTTCAGGAAAGTGCACTCACAGGTGAATCATTCAGTGTGCAAAAACAAGTTGATCCGGTGGCAATAGAAACACCGTTGGCGGAACGCTTGTGTATGCTTTATGCCGGCACTTTGGTCACGCAAGGCCGTGCACGTGGTGTCATTATTGCCATTGGTGATAATACCGAGATCGGTAAAATCGGCGATATGTTGCGCTCCGTCGAGCCGTTGACTACACCACTGATGAAGCAACTTGGTGAATTAGGGCACGTTCTGACTAAAGCTATTTTAGCGCTTTCGGCAATCACTTTTGCCTTTGGCTGGTTCTTTCGTCACTATCCGATTGATGAACTTTTTATGGCGGTCGTCGGGCTGGCAGTTGCCGCAATTCCAGAAGGTTTGCCTGCCGTTATTACCATTACCTTGGCCATTGGCGTGCAACGAATGGCCAGCCATAAAGCCATTATTCGCCGTTTACCTGCGGTGGAAACATTGGGATCAGTTTCGGTGATCTGTACCGATAAAACCGGCACACTAACCCGTAACGAAATGAGCGCACAATCGGTTCAACTCAGTAATGGTGAATTGGCAATAGGTGGGGTCGGTTATCATCCACAAGGTGAAATTACTGCGGAACAGCAGCCACTTAATTCAGCACAAAAAGTGACATTGCAACGGCTGGCAACAGCGGCCATCCTCTGCAACGATGCGCGTTTTGATCAAAACACCTCCCCATGGCAATTACATGGCGATCCAACCGAAGGCGCATTGCTTATTCTGGCGGCAAAAGCAGGCTTAGATCCGGCTGCAGTTCAACAGGCCACTTCTCGATTGGCGGAAATACCATTTGAATCGAGCCATGGTTATATGGCAACGCTGCATAATGCGCCCGAAGACTCAGAAACCCCATTTCAGTTATTACTGAAAGGTGCACCAGAGCGCGTACTTTCCTTTTGCTCTCACATATGGACACCCACCGGCCCATTGCCTCTGCATACCGATGAATGGCAAGTAGCTATTGACAGCTTTGCTTCACGAGGGCAACGAGTGTTGGCACTGGCAGAAGCCGACAGCGATACTAATTTGCTGCCATTACCAGAAAATGAGGCATCAAGTCCCGATCTTTCCAGTTATCCATTCAAGTTATTAGGTTTGGTCGGCATCATGGACCCTCCCCGTGAAGAGGCAAGACAAGCCATTGCGCAATGCCAGCAAGCTGGGATCCACGTCATTATGGTGACCGGTGATCATGCCAGTACGGCTGCCGCAATCGGTGCTCAGTTAGGCTTAGGTGCGCCATTACAAATTCTAACTGGTACGGAATTGGAGCAATTACCTGAGCATGAATTACAAACCAGAGCAGCAAAAATCGATATCGTCGCTCGCGCAACACCTGCCCATAAATTGCGTCTTGTGGCTGCTTTACAAGCAGGAAAACAAGTTGTCGCCATGACGGGTGACGGCGTAAATGATGCACCAGCACTGAAACGAGCGGATATTGGTGTGGCGATGGGTATGAAAGGAACCGAAGCAGCCAAAGAAGCGGCAGGCATGGTGCTGGCGGATGATAACTTTGCTACGTTGCGTACCGCAGTGCTGGAAGGGCGTACCGTCTACGATAATCTGCGCAAAGCCCTAGTTTTCTTAT
>CAIZDF010000098.1 GCA_903931645.1 uncultured Tolumonas sp. | reverse complement strand
TCCATCACACTTATCCATACTGGCAGTGTAAACGTTATCATTTTGCCTCTTTGACCAACTCATAACTGATATACCCAAAGTAATTGGCATTGCAGCGAGGCGACAAGTGAGCGAATCCCCATGAGCATAGACAGGCTATGTGATTGGGGTGAGTGAACGCCGTCAACGACGCTGCAACGTCAAGTACTAAGGGTATATGACCGCAAAACATCATCCATGCTATGTGCAATGCTGGTCAGTTCATTGGCCAGCTTCTGGCAGGATGCGGCCGAACTGCTATTCTCATTCGCCTGTTGCGCCACTGTTTCGACCTGTTGCGCAATAACATCCGTTGCTTGCCCTTGTTCACGAATGGCATGAGAAATATCCTGTACTAATGCTTCGCTATCACCCGCCACACTGCAGATATCATTCATCTTCTGGCTCGCTTCACCCGCACTGCTGACGCCAGCTTCCACCTTATTAACGGCTTCTTGCATCAGATGCACCGCACTGGCAGACAAGTTCTGTACATTATTGATAATGCTGCCGATCTCTTGCGTGGCAGAGGCCGTGCGCGCTGCCAAATTCCGCACCTCATCGGCGACGACAGCAAAACCACGACCCATTTCGCCAGCACGGGCCGCTTCAATGGCCGCATTGAGTGCTAACAAGTTGGTCTGTGCAGCCACATCGCTGATGACATTGATGACGGAAGCGATAGTCCGGTTTTGGTTTTCCAGATTATGTAATTCTTTTGCCGCTTCGCTGACCGCAGCAGAGATGGCATGAATATCAGCGACGGTATTGGCAATTACCGCCAGCCCTTGTGTTGCTTGATCACCCGCTTCATGTGAGCGATCGCTGGCGCCCTGCGCCTGATCGGCGACGTGATTAATGCTGACGGTCATCTGTTCGACAGCCGCCGCCATCTGGCTGGAAGAGGTTTGCTGTATGCCTGCCGTGTTGGAAACGCCACTCGCGGCATCTAACAATCGATCTGAGATGGAGGTGACCTGTTGAATACCATGCTGAAACTGACCAAAGTTTTCCTGCAAGCGGGCAATTAAGGCGTTAAAGGCCATCAACAGATGGGAGATTTCATCGTTACTTTTGATTTCGGCGCGTAAGGTAAAATCGCGGCTTTGTTCAATCCGGCTGATGGTAGAAACCGCACTGCGGATGCCATGCCGGATCTGCCAGAACAACCAGCCGCCCACAAGCATTAAACCGACCAGTACTACTACAACGCTCAGGATCAGCTGACTTAATGCATTGTCATAAGCCGCCCCCGCTCGTTGGTTACTGGTTTGCACTTGCTGATGATTTTGTGCGGTGGCTTGATCCAACAAAGTAGTGATCTTATCGCCCTGTTCTGTCAGGGCGACCATCAATTCTTGGGCTTTGCTATTTTGATATTTACGCGACAGTGTTAACACTTCATCGGCAGCAGTCAGATAACTGAGTAATAATTTTTCCGTCTGCGCATATGCCTTATTTTCTTCCGATGTCAGTAAAGCTTTGTAGCTTTGTAAACTCTGCTTGAGCTGCTGTTGTTTAGCTTGAATGCGTTCATCCAGTACTTTTTTCTCATCACCATCGAATGACAGTGCATGTCGGTTAACCAGCAGACGTAGATCTAAAAATGCAGTATTGATGTTTTTCAGTTGCTCAATACCAGGAATGGTTTTGTCGCTCAGTGAACGAAGTTCTATATTCAGCACCGATAAGCGCCCTAGCGCAACACCACCGACAGCCAAACAACCCAAAAATGCGAGACTGATAAGCAGGATCAATTTGGCTGATATTTTCATACAAAAACCTCGTTTCTTATCTTTATAAACACCAATCGCTGGTTGGAAAAAAAGCCAGCGTTGCCGCTGGCTGTAAAACTGTGCTCTGGGGTGAACACTAGACTTTTGCTTTGCGAACTTGTTTGTAACGGTCGAACAATACGGCTGCCAGCAGGATCAGACCACGTACCACATATTGTGCGAACGGAGAGATATTCAGCAGGTTCATGGCGTTTTCCATCAAACCTAAGATCAGCACACCAGCAATGACATAAGAGATCTTGCCGATACCACCTTTCATGGAAACCCCGCCCAATACGCAGGAGGAGATAACAATCAGCTCGAAACCGATGGAGGTCATTGGCTGACCAGAGGTCATACGCGACGCCAGAATGATGCCAGCCAGTGCAGAGATAAAACCCGTCATAGTGAAGATGATGATTTTAGTGCGCACTACATTCACACCCGCCAGACGTGAGGCTTCTTCGTTACCACCCATCGACAGCGTGTTACGACCAAAGGTGGTTTTGTTCAGCAGTAAACCGAACAGGACAAAGCAGACTGCGGTGATCCAAACTGGGGTTGGAATACCAAACATGGCAGAGTTGCCGATATCAAAGAAACGTTCTTCCACGATACCCACGGCTTTACCATCAGAGATGATGTAACCCATACCACGCGCCATTTGCATGGTCGCCAGTGTGGTGATCAGCGCGTTGATCTTGAACTTCGCCACCACGATGCCGTTGACCAGACCGAACAACACGCCGACACCTAACCCTGCCAGCACACCCATGGTGATACTTTCAGTGGCATTAATAGCGACCGCGCAAGTGACGCCGGAACAAGCCACGATAGAGCCGACCGACATGTCAAACTCGCCAGCCGCCAGACAGAACAGCATGCCACAGGCAACCATGCCGGACATGGATACTGCCAGCCCTAACCCTTTCATGTTGATCATGCTGGCAAAGTTCGGGATCAGCATACTGGCCAACAGGAACAGGATGGCGAAAATCACCAGCATGCCGTATTGATCCCATATGCGGGCGAGTTGCAGCCCTGAGCGACTTGTCTCTTTTTTTGCTGTTGTGTGTGCAGCAGTGGTTATTGCCATGGTAAAACTCCTCAATTATCTCAAATCTGAAACCGGTTATTAACGAGCTGGCATCGCCAGATGCAGGGCTTTAATTTCATTGGCGTCGGTATGCAGCAACTCGCCAGACACGCGACCCTCACGCATCACCATGATGCGGTCGGAAACGCCAAGCACCTCTGGCAACTCACTGGACACCACCACCACGGCGATACCCGATTTAGCCAGATCGTAGATCACGTTATAGATTTCATTTTTGGCACCGACGTCGATACCACGGGTCGGTTCGTCGAGCAGAATGACTTTCATGTCTTCTGACAACCAACGGCCCAAAATCGCTTTTTGCTGATTCCCACCCGACAGATGCATGATGGCTTGATGTGGTGACGGCGTTTTCACCCGCATATCGCGAATACGCAATTTGGCGTTTTCATCTTCCCATTGCTGATTGATGAGGAAGCCACCACGCGCTTTATGCCGACGGGCACTGATGTTGATGTTTTCCTGCACAGAGTGGATCGGGATGATGCCCAGAGCTTTACGATCTTCGGTACAGAGCATGATGCCGCTGTGGATCGCATCAATCGGGTTGCGAATTGGCACCGGTTTACCAAACACGGCAATCTCACCGGTTACCATTTTTTCCGCACCAAAGATGAGTTTCATCATCTCGCTACGGCCCGCACCAACCAGACCGAAAATACCTAAGATCTCACCGCGCTTCACATGGAAAGATACCGGCTCTTTTAACCCAGGCCCCATCAGGTTTTTAACTTCCAACCCCATAGCACCCAGCGGACGTGGCTCATAGCCGTAGATATCCGTCAGATCACGGCCCACCATGGTTTTCACCAACAGGTCACGATCGACTTCTTGCATTGACTCGAATGTGCGGACGAATTGGCCATCCTTGAAAACAGTGATGGCATCGCACAGCTCGAAGATTTCATCCATACGATGCGAGACGTACAGAATGACTTTCCCTTCATCCCGCAGTTGGCGGATGACACGGAATAACTGTTCAATTTCACGGGACGAAAGGCTACTGGTCGGTTCATCGAAGGCAATCACCCGCGCGTCGCGTGTCAGCGCTTTGGCGATTTCAACCATTTGCCATTGTCCGAGAGAGAGATATTTCAGCGGTGTTTCTGGTGAAACATCCATACCTAAACGAGCGAGCTGGCGCGCTGCATCCTGATAAAGTTTTTCTTTATCAATGAAACCATGCTTAGTCGGCAGCTGACCCAGATAAATGTTCTCTGCAATGGTCATTTCCGGCACCAAATGCAGTTCTTGATAAATGATGGCAATACCACTTTCCAGTGCGTCCACGGTGTTTTGGAACGCGATTTCTGTGCCACCTAATTTGATAACACCATTTGTCGGTGCCTGAAAACCACTGAGAATTTTCAGCAACGTAGATTTACCGGCACCGTTTTCACCCATCAGTGCATGCACGGTTCCTTCGCGGCAAGAGAAGGAGACATTCTGCAATGCTTTCACGCCGGGGAATTCTTTGCTGATGCCACAAAATTCCAGATAAGGGACTGACTGATTCATTTTTTCACTCCGCGCCCGGCATGGGCTTTCCCCCATGCCGGAGCATATTGATTCCGATTACAGACCTTTTTTCTTCAGCTCAACTTTGAAGTTGTCACGCGTGATCAACACCACGTCAGTCACTTCGGTGAATTTGGCAGGCTCAGCACCTTTCACGACCCAGTCGTTCAGCATCTGAATACTCTTGTAACCGTGGATATCTGGGCTTGGCAGCAGAGAACCAAAGAAGCCGGTCGCTTTTGATTTTGACAGTTCGTTCACCGCATCCACACCATTGATACCGATACCAATGACGTTTTCAGCTTTGAAGCCCTGACCTTCAGTTGCACGTACACCACCTAACACGGTGTTGTCGTTCATACCCACGATCAGCCAATTTTTCACATCAGGATGTTGTACCAGCATGGAGTTGGCGGCATCCAACGCACCTGGAATGTCGTTCGCTTTCGTTGGTACGCTGTAAATCTGTGCAGCAGGGAAACTGGCCGCTTTCAATGCAGTGATTGAACCTTCAACACGACGACGAGCGGTATCTAACTCATTGGCAGTGATGGCTAATACGCCAGTTTCTTTGACATTCCATTTACGGGCGGTCATTTCTTTATAAAGTTCCTGACCTTGGCGCTCACCAATTTTGGTCGCTGCCATCATCACCAACGGAACATCAGTCATTGGATTGCCTTTGGCATTCACAAACTGGTCATCAACAGTGATGACTTTCAGATCCATGCTTTTTGCTTTCGCCATGATGGCTGGGCCTAATTTTGGATCTGGTGTGCAGATGACAAAGCCTTTCGCACCGTTGGCAGCCAAGCTGTCAATCGCATTCAGCGTCTTCTCACCATCCGGAACAGCAATCTTGATGACATCGAAATTCAGATCGTGACCGGCTTTGTCTGCAAAGGCCCATTCAGTCTGGAACCATGGTTCTTCTGGTTGTTTAACCAGATATCCCAACTTCAGCTTCTCTGCAGCAAAAGCAGAATTAGCTATACCAAGTGCTAAACCTGCAGTGATTAGATTTTTAACCATTTTATTCATGGTGTTGTCTCCAGCTGTTGTGTCGTTAAATTCAATTATTTGATGCTTCAATTGTGTGTGTTGGCATCAACCTGAAAAACAGCAAGCTAAAACAGTTGTTTATCGACTTCGTTGATTGAACGCTATTAGTTGTAATCGTTTTCTCAGGGAAATTTAGAGACCTGGATCACGCAGAAAAATTGTAGCCATTTCGTCTATATCTTTAGCAATTTAGTCATATATCGAAATTTGAACTGCCTTCCATAAACCAATCAGACAGCAAATATGTCCATATTTTCAGCAGGCAATTACTAACTGCTCGTTACCAACATCTCCTATGGTTTCCATCACAGGATTCCATTCATTCTATTTTTTCAGGAGAACACCATGTCTGAGCACATCGTTATCGGTCTCGACTTCGGCAGCGACTCCGTGCGGGCATTAGCCGTGCGATGCCGAGATGGCGCCGAGCTGGCCACCCACGTGGTCTATTACCCACGCTGGAGCGAAGGCAAGTTTTGCGACGCGATCAATAATCAATTCCGCCACCACCCACTCGACTACATCGAATCGATGGAAAAAGCCGTGCAGCAGGTGGTTTCGTTATTAGAACCTGCGCAACGCGCTGCGATTCGCGGCATTGGTGTCGACACCACTGGCTCAACGCCGGCCCCTATTGATGCTGATGGTAATGTGCTGGCGCTGCGTGACGAGTTTGCGAAAAACCCGAACGCTATGTTCGTGTTGTGGAAAGACCACACCGCGATTGCTGAAGCGGAAACCATTACCGCGTTATGCCATAGCGGTAAGTTCACTGATTACAGTCGCTACATTGGTGGCATTTACTCTTCTGAATGGTTTTGGGCCAAAATTCTGCACGTTTCCCGCGCCGATGCCGCTGTGCGTGAAGCCGCTTGTAACTGGATCGAGTTGTGTGACTGGGTGCCAGCCCTGTTAAGCGGCACACAAGCGCCGAAAAATATCAAACGTGGTCGTTGCTCTGCCGGACATAAATCATTGTGGAACCCAGAATGGGGTGGCTTGCCTGCGGCTGATTTCCTGAATGCCCTCGACCCATTACTAACGAAAGATCTCGACTACCCGCTGTTTACTGAAACCTATACCGCCGATATTCCAGTAGGGAAAATCACCTCCGAGTGGGCTGAACGCCTGCATCTGCCGGATGATGTGATGATTGCTGGCGGCGCATTCGACTGCCATATGGGTGCTGTGGGCGCCGGTGCCAGCTTGAACACGCTGGTGAAAGTGATCGGTACATCCACTTGTGACATTTTGATTGCGGATCACTCCACCATAGGTCGCCGCGCGATTGCCGGCATTTGTGGTCAGGTTGATGGCAGCGTAGTGCCCGGCATGATCGGTCTGGAAGCCGGACAATCCGCTTTCGGTGACATTTATGCGTGGTATCAACGCCTGCTGAGCTGGCCGCTGGATCAGCTCACCAAAACCTATCCTGAGCTGAAAACTGCACTGGAAAATTACAAACAGCAGATGCTGGCCTCTCTGACCCAATCGTGGGACAAACAGGTCGATCTGGCTCATCTGCCGGTCGTACTCGACTGGTTTAATGGCCGTCGCACACCGAATGCCAACCAACGCCTGAAAGGCACAATTACTGGCCTTAACCTCGGTAGCGATGCCCCTGATTTATTCGGCGCACTGAT
>CAIZDF010000097.1 GCA_903931645.1 uncultured Tolumonas sp. | reverse complement strand
GATTCCCACATCCGTCTCGCCAACCCGCGCACAGCGGAAACCGAAAAAAACCTGATCTTACGGCGTGGCTATAGCTATTCGTCGGGCATTACCGGCTCTGGTCAGTTGGATATGGGTCTGCTGTTTGTCTGTTATCAGGCCGATCTGCAAGAAGGCTTTATTACTGTGCAGAAGAAGCTCGACGGCGAACCGTTGGAGGAGTACATCAAGCCGTTTGGTGGTGGTTATTTCTTCACGTTGCCGGGTGTACCTGCACCCAGCCATTACTTTGCGCAAAGCTTATTAGAGGCGGTTTAACCGCCCCTGTTCTGAGCTTATTCCGCCCCCATCGCAGTGATCATATTGAGTAATTCGGTCTCTTGCTGACGCCACCACGGATACCAACCAGGTGGCGTCAGTAACTGCACCGGCTCACCAATTTGTGGCATCAACAATGGCACCTGTTGTGCAGCAGCTAAATTCATAATGCGTTCAAACGGCTCAAACCAGTCATGTAACGCCAAATCAAACGTACCGTTATGGATCGGCAACATATAACGTCCGCCTAAATCGAGATGCGCCTGCAGCGATTGTTCCGGCAACATATGCACATCCGGCCAGCTGTGATCATAAGCTCCGGTTTCAATACAAGTGATATCAAACGGTCCGTAAGCTGCACCAATTTGCTTAAAGCCGTCGAAATAACCGGTATCACCACTAAAAAACAGACTGAATTGTGATGATCGGATCACCCATGAGCACCACAATGAACGATCGGTATCCAACAGACCACGCCCAGAAAAATGGCGCGCCGGTGTCGCGACTAACTGTGTATTGTCAACTTGCACCGACTGCCACCAATCCAATTCGGTGATCGCATCAGCCGCGACGCCCCATTGTTGTAATTGACGACCAACGCCCAGCGGCACATAAAAATGCTCACAACGCGATGCCAGCAGTTGGATGCTTTGTTTATCCAGATGGTCGTAATGGTTATGCGAAATGATGATGCCTTTCAGCGCAGGTAGTTGCTCAGGGATCAGCGGTGGCTCATGAAAACGCTTCGGGCCGATCCATTGTAATGGCGATGCCCGCTTCGCAAACACCGGATCGGTTAACCAGAACTCGCCGTTGAGCTTCAGTAACAAAGTAGAGTGCCCCAGCCGGTATAACGTATCGTTCGGAGAAACCAACAACTGCGACGTGCTCAATTTGCTGATCGGTAGCGGTCGGATTGGCGCCGGAACAGCAGGACGCGCAAACAAATAACGTCCGCACAAACGCAATAATCCCAGCATAGTCATCGGTTTTGGCGCTTGATGATTGTGAAAACGGCGTTTGCGAAAGAGACTGCCTGAGGATGCTAACTCAGCAGATTCATATTTTATTGTCGATAACCCTGCACTATTTGACGAATGAGCCATGACATCCTCCTGAAAACAGGTTACTTGTAACCATCTGAATTGCAGGATAAAGCTGATTTATGACAGCCTGACGACCGTTTTTCGGAAAAAATAGGAATAAAAATCACACAAATAGAAATTATTTTGTATTTTTTGCTTAAGGAATAAGCAAACGAACTTTTGAGGCTTTACGAGTAAGAGAGATCACCGTATTATACGCCCCAAGAACGGAGAGATGGCAGAGTGGTTAAATGCACCGGTCTTGAAAACCGGCAAGGGTTTGTAGCCCTTCTAGGGTTCGAATCCCTATCTCTCCGCCAAATTCGAAAGAGATAACCCACTGATTTTTCAGTGGGTTTTTTCATTTCTGGGTGTTGTAGAATCAGGTAATACAAAGGACTTAGGCATTTGTACCTGTTTCGTAGCCCATACGGTGTGTATTACACCCGCATCGCTTTACCGCAGCAACTTAGGGCTCGCGGTTTCCCTTCTGATATCAAAATTTCTTTGAAAACCAAGGATAAAAAAACCGGTATACGCCGAAATTTTGCGTTGGCTAGTAACATCATTTCTCTTATATTTGCCGTAAATAACCTATCCACGCCCGTGGAATTCCGAAGGCTATTGACTAAGTCAATTTCTGACTTTAATAAAAATATCTGTATTAAAAACATCGAATTAGATGAAAAAACCCTAATTTCAACTGAGACAACTGTACCTGTAATTACGCAGGAAAAATTGCCTAGAAAGCCCAAAAAAGAGGAAAAGATCGAGAAACTGCCTGAAATCCTAGCTCGTTTCATTGCATCAAAAACCAATGAAGCTGTTACAACATTAACTGTCTATCAGCTAAATCAGCGAATTTCTCATTTCATCTCTTGCTACAGCAACAAAACGCCTAAAGACATCAGTTCAGCTGAGGCAATGTCTTATCGTGATGCGTTGTTAGCAGAAGGCCGAAGTTTTAAAACGAATAAAGAGTATCTCGCCGCTACCAAACAATTCTTCTCATGGTGTTTGCTAATGAAGCTGTGTGCCGAGAATCCATTTAATGGCATCACTGCGGGTAAAAAACCAACCAAACGACCAGATCAGCAGCGGTTGCGCTGGAAAACAAACGAATTGCAGCAACTTTTTGCATGTTCTGGATTTCAAAATGCAGGAGAACAATTCAAGTGGGCCACGTTACTAATGCTGTTCCAT
>CAIZDF010000096.1 GCA_903931645.1 uncultured Tolumonas sp. | reverse complement strand
TAAAATCACCACCGAGCACCGCAACCAGAATCTAAACTCGCCGTTCTCACTGAGAACGCCACTTTTGAAATCACCACCGAGCACCGCAACCAGAATCTAAACTCGCCGTTCTCACTGAGAACGCCACTTTTTGAACTATGATCTAACCGATTCTATAAGAGGTGTATTAGATGAAAATCACAGGTATTGAACCTAGAGAAGTTGTCATTAATATTAAATGTGATGGCTGTGGTGAAAGCACAAGAAAAGAACAAACGTTTGAGTATGCAACTTTAAGTGCAGCATGGGGCTACAACTCAAAACATGATAGCGAGTGTTACGAAATCCAGTTGTGTGAAATTTGCTTCTATAGCGTGCTGGGGCACATTAAAGAGCTTTACCGAGTTAACACTTTGTTCAAAGAGGATTAGAAAAAACCAAATTAATCAAAGCAATCACTAAGAACTTCACAACTAGGTCAAGTACATCGACTTTATCGTTCTCACTGAGAACGCTCAATGACAGTTGTAATAGTTTTCTCAGCTCCTGATTGTTTTTTATACCCAATTTTGACGTTATATGGGCATCAAAATGAGAAAAAACACTTTTCTATGCGCATAAAAGTGTTTTTGATAATACGAATGTAATGTCAGCGTCATGTTTGAATTTTACTTTTGCAATCGCTTCACGGTTGCAACTGAACATCCTAGTTGTTCTGCTGTTTCAGCTATTGAGCAGCCTTCGCTTCGCAAGCGTTTTACATCATCTGCATTCACAGCATTGGGACGACCTAGTTGCTTACCTTCCGCTTTTGCTCTAGCAAGTCCCGCCTGAGTTCGTTCAACGATCAGGTCGCGCTCCATCTCAGCAACTTGAGCCAGTACACCTACAATCAACTTGCCGGCAGAACTTGTCAGGTCAGTTTTGCCTAAAGCGAGCACGATTACAGAAACACCCAGTCGTTCAAGACTGCGGATTGTTTGCTGAATATCAATAGCATCCCTTCCCAAGCGATCGAGCTTGCTCACAACAAGAGTGTCACCTTCATCTAGCTTGTTTAACAATGCCGAAAATTGAGGTCTCTGAGTTGCCAGCGAACTGCCTGAAATGACATCACTAAAAATATGACGATCCGCTATTTCATATCCCGCAGTTTTAATTTCAGTAATTTGATTTTGTGTAGTTTGTTCTGCGGTAGATACGCGTGCATAGGCAAATATACGACTCATCATTTCCACCATGTGGCTTATATATGATAGCTCATAATAACATTATAGCTCATAAGTTGATATGCTAATTTATGAGCCTATATTTGACCTACCTCACGCATTGGCTCAAAAACGGTCGTTTATGAGCCAACCAAAGACGGAAACATGCTCTATATTCCCACCCACACAATATCGTTGGTTCCAGAAAAGTGATTGTATCGATTTGTTTTTCAAAAAACTCTGCTTATCCGTGGGTAATAAGTGATTAGATTCGGTGACGCTCGTTATAATCGCAGCAAATGATGAGCAGATAGCGATTCAATACGCATTCAAACAGGAAAACACCATGACAAGCGCCCAACAACGAGCCGAACTACAACGCCAAATCTGGCAAATTGCGAATGATGTCCGTGGTTCAATCGATGGCTGGGACTTTAAGCAATATGTACTCGGTGCGCTGTTTTATCGTTTTATCAGTGAAAACTTTGCCAGCTATATTGAAGGTGGCGATGAAAGCATCAACTATGCAGAGCTTCCTGATACGGTTATTACTCCGGAAATCAAAGACGATGCGATTAAAACTAAAGGCTATTTCATCTACCCCAGCGATCTGTTCGTTAATGTTGCAGCTAACGCAACCACCAACGAGAGCCTGAATACCGACCTTGCGTCCATATTTACCGACATTGAGGCTTCCGCCAACGGCTACCCATCAGAACGAGACATTAAAGGCTTGTTTGCTGATTTTGATACCACCAGTAATCGCTTGGGTAACACAGTTAAAGACAAAAACCTTCGCTTAGCCGCAGTGCTAAAAGGGGTCGCTGGGCTGAATTTTGGCAAGTTTCAAGATAATAAGATCGACCTGTTTGGTGACGCCTACGAGTTTCTTATATCTAACTATGCCGCTAATGCCGGTAAATCGGGTGGCGAGTTTTTCACCCCGCAACATGTATCCAAGCTGATTGCGATGCTTGCCATGCACAAGCAAACCAGCGTCAATAAGATCTATGACCCTGCTGCTGGTTCGGGTTCTCTGCTGCTGCAAGCTAAGAAGCAGTTTGAAGATCACATTATTGAAGATGGTTTTTTTGGTCAGGAGATCAACCACACCACCTACAACTTGGCTCGTATGAATATGTTTTTGCACAACATCAACTACGACAAGTTCAATATTCAGCTGGGAAATACTCTGACTGAGCCGCATTTTGGTGACGATAAACCGTTTGATGCGATTGTCTCTAATCCACCTTATTCCGTGAAATGGATTGGCAGCGACGACCCAACCCTGATTAACGATGAACGCTTTGCCCCAGCTGGCGTATTAGCGCCTAAATCCAAAGCCGATTTTGCTTTTGTGTTGCACGCATTAAGTTATTTATCGAGCAAAGGCCGTGCGGCCATTGTTTGTTTTCCTGGTATTTTTTATCGGGGCGGTGCCGAGCAGAAAATCCGCCAATATCTGGTTGATAACAACTACGTTGAAACGGTAATTTCGCTCGCGCCTAATCTGTTTTTTGGCACCACTATCGCCGTGAATATTCTGGTGCTTTCTAAACATAAACCAGATACCAAAACTCAGTTTATTGATGCCAGCGGCCTGTTTAAAAAAGAGACCAATAACAACACGCTTACTGATGCGCACATCGACGAGATCATGCAGGCGTTCGATAACAAAACCGATATCGCCCATTTTGCCCAATCCGTTTCTTTTGAAGCGCTTGCAGCCAACGACTACAACCTCTCTGTGAGCAGTTATGTCGAGGCCAAAGACACGCGTGAAGTTGTTGATATCGGCGCACTGAATGCCGAACTGAAAACAACGGTTGCCAAAATCGACCAACTTCGGGCAGAGATTGATGCCATCGTCTCTGAGATAGAAGGTGCGGAGATTGATGCATGAGTAATCTCATTATTTACACCACTGACGACGGTATCACTAAGATTGATTTACGCTTGGAAAACGGCACGATTTGGTTATCGCAATTGCAAATCGCTGAGCTTTTCCAAACCAGCAAGCAAAATATTAGCAAGCATATTCAAGCCATTTATGATGACCTTGAGCTGGACGAGCAGGCAACTGTCAACCAAACGTTGACAGTTCAAACAGAAGGCGAGCGAGAGGTTTCACGCACAATAGCTCTCTATAACCTTGATGTGATTCTGGCTGTGGGTTATCGAGTGCGATCGGTTCGTGGTGTGCAATTCAGGCGATATGCGTCCACCGTTTTAAAGGAGTACCTTGAGAAAGGCTTTGCTTTAAATGATGAGCGCTTGAAAAACTTGGGTGGTGGCAATTACTGGAAAGAGTTGCTCGATCGCATTCGTGATATTCGCTCCAGCGAAAAAGTCATGTACCGCCAAGTGCTGGATCTGTACGCGACCGCAAGCGACTACGACCCCAAAAGTAACGACAGTCAGACCTTTTTTAGAATTGTACAAAACAAGCTGCACTATGCCGCCCACGGCCATACAGCCAGCGAAGTGATTTACCTGCGTGTCGACAGCGATAAACCTTTTGCGGGTCTTAGCAATTTCAAAGGCAGCCAACCCACGCAAGCCGAAGCGATGATTGCCAAGAACTATTTGAGTTCGCAAGAGTTGCGGGTGCTCAATAACCTTGTCTCTGCCTATTTCGATTTGGCCGAGTTACACGCCATCGAAGAGCGCGAAATGCGCATGGCTGATTATGTGCGGGAACTGGATAACATACTCTCTTCAACAGGCCGGAAATTGCTAGCCAACGCAGGCAGCGTCTCACACGCCACTGCCGAGAATAAAGCCAAACTGGAATATAAAAAATACAAAGCCAGAACTCTGGAAAACGTGGAAAAAGATTATCTGAAATCCATCAGCGCACTGGAAAAGCAAGCCAAACAAGAGAGCCGTAAAAAATGAGCACGATGAATTTTATGGAAAAGCTGCTTCAAGGCGTTATGGTGGAGTGGAAGTCTTTGGGGGTATTTGGGGAGTTTATTCGTGGCAACGGAATGCAGAAAAAAGATTTCGTTGAGACCGGATTCCCCGCAATACATTATGGTCAAATCTATACAAGGTATGGTTTATCCGCTGATAAAACTACTGGTCTTATTGCAGGTGTTAAATTTGCCACCGGCAATACTAAAGCCAACTTTGTAAATGGAAATCCACTTGATGCTGGCCTGCAACTGGGTACTGGATCAACTGACATCATTTTGGGGGCATATACCTCTGGCACTGTAAGTACCTATGGCTGGTTCGTTCAAGGAACTGTGCAACATGCAATTTCAGGATTAGTGAATGAAGCTAGCGGTAGCTACCGCCCAGGAGATGCTTATTTGCTAAATACGGGCATCCGCTACGCAGGCTTTGGCTCTACTTTCAGTCCTATGCTGCAACTGAACCTCGTTCACCGTGAATACG
>CAIZDF010000095.1 GCA_903931645.1 uncultured Tolumonas sp. | reverse complement strand
TGGCCGGCGGTGCGATTTTTCAGGAGCAATTCCAGCAGATGATAAAGACGACAGCTAAATCCGCTCAGTTGAATAGTAAAACCGCCCTGATGGGCATAAATGTTGTAATTCAGGCCAGCGATTTCTGCCGGATAAGTAAATTCATTCAGATGGTCGAGTAACAATTCCACCATCAAGCGTGTCATGGCAATGTGATAGGGCGACACCACCGCATGTTCACTGTCTACTGCAATAAACAAGCTGGCTTTAGGGCTGGAAAACGAATCGTCATGCAGGTGCCACACCCGCAAACCGGCTCGATGGATCAATCGAGTTGGAATCGTTTTCGGTGCAGGATTAATCCGCGCTATTAATCGATCGGGTAAAAAGAGATTGGGCTCTGGTAAGTGATAGCGTTTGGCATCGGGTAACCCCACATTCCGCCAGACGCTTAACCACGCATTTTCTATTGGCTCAACCTGATAGGGGGTGTCATACCATTTGGCTGTCTGATTGGTGTCAACTTCCGGCGCAACCAAGGTGATTCGCATATTATCTGGCGTCATAAACGCTAACATGCTCTTGATTTCATTAGCATCGAGCGAGGTCATCAAATAATCGCCGCGCACGACTTCTGCGGGTGGATAATGAAATAAGTTCATCGACAGGTGAGAGACATTGTCGAGCGGGCGAGGATGCTCCTGTATTTCATACATAATTTTTAGCAGTGACGCTTTTTCTTCATAACGCCAGCCTTCAATGCCTTGTTCGGCAATTAAGCGCAGAAAACTAAACAGATGTTCGATGATCGAAGTTTCATGTTCCAGCCCTTTCGGGGTCAGTGAAAAATTCACCTGAAAATCGCGAAAATTGGAGCCACTATTCCCGCCACCGGCAGAAAGTGCCGTGATCCAACCTTGTCGTTTCATATAACCGAACAGGCTGCCTTTCCCTTCGTAACCAAGTAAATGGCTGATATAGGTCAGTGGTTTGGTTGGGTAATAAGCATCGACGTTAGGTAATGCAAAACTCACCGACAAACGACGTAGCTCTTTCATCGGCTTGATCTGAACTCTAAGGCGCAGATCTTGTTCCCGATAAAGCGGTGCTGATATCGGTGGTGTTATGACCTTGCTTTGCACAATGGCAGGGAAAAATTGACGTATGGTTTGCTCTTGCTGATCGAGAGACCAATCGGATTGTACGACCAGCGCCATTTTGTCGGCACTGTAATGCTGTGCAAAAAAGGCTTTGACCTCTTCCCGCAACGAGCCTTCCGTACTATCGTGCAAGGTGAGTAGGTTGCCGACGGAAAATTTACTAAACGGATGTTCAGGGTTAACCGTTTCTTTATGTACTTGATAGCAGCGACGAACATCATCGCTGATTTTCATGCGATATTCTGACTCAATGGCATGTCGTTCACGATCGACCAGCGAAGCATTGAAGGTCGGGCAGATAAAAAACTGTGAAAAACGATGTAATGATTCCTCGAAAAACTCGGTGGCGATATCGAAGAAATAATTGGAGTGCTCTGTGCCTGTCCAAGCATTATGGTTGCCGCCATGCTGTGAAATGAAGGCTTGATATTCACCTGGATGCGGGAAAGCTTCGGTGCCCAAAAACAGCATATGTTCAAGAAAATGCGCCATTCCCTGACGTTCTAGCGGATCAGCGAAATGCCCACAGTTGACGGCCAGCGAGGCAGCAGAGCGTTCTGCCACCGGGTCATGGATCAATAACACTCGCAACCCATTAGACAGCTCAAAATAGCGGTAATTACATCTGTCATCAGGTGCACGGTATATTTGCATAAGATCTGCCATGGAGAAGATATCTTTATATTATCGGCCCTTATTTTAAGAACGTGCAAACCGTTTCCATAACATGTTGATTGTTTCCATGATTCGAAGGCAGTAGTATTTGTATTAATAGGGACATTAAAGGCTAATTGAATGAAGATTATTGTAATGCGCCACGGTGAAGCTGCTCACGAGGCTGGGCGTGATGATCTGCGTCCGTTAACTGATAAAGGCCGTAAACAGTCGATCAGAATGGCAGAATGGGTGGCAGAGCAGTTGCCACGAATTGACCGTGTGTTGGTGAGCCCGTTTTTGCGTGCTCAGCAGACATGGGAAGCCATTCAAACTTGTTTACCCGCTCCGGCACAAATTGAAGATATTCATGATCTCGTCCCCTATGGTCGCGCCGAAGTGGTGACTGATTATTTGCGTGCACTGGATGATGAATATGTATTAATAATCAGCCATTTACCTTTGGTTGGTTACATAGTGAACGATTTGTGTGCCAATGCAGTACCACCGATGTTTGTGACGTCCGGTATGGCAGGTGTGACGCTGGTGGATGGCAAGGGGCGGCTCGATTGGCTGGAAGGGCCACACACCGTTCGTTGATAATTTCTAATTTGTGCACAGTCTCTAACTTTAGTCTTTCTGTTCCACCGCTTCATTGAATTGCGGTATTGCTGCCCCGACTATACTCAATATAAGAGGGTAAATTGCAATTCGGAGGTGGACTGTGCGCATTTTCAAAAAGTATTTTCCGGCATTAATCGCCAAATATGTCAGAACTTTTTTCCGCGGTCGCTTATACATTCATGGGCGTGGTGGCTATGAATTTGAAAATGGCAAAGTAGTTATGCCGGTTGAAGCTGATCCAGTACATCGGGCAACAGTACAGGAACTGAACACTAAAATTGCCGAGATCACGAAAAAGGCAGCTTGATCTTCTGCCTGAATGTTTTGCTTAGATATTTTGTTCAATCAGCACCAATATTGCAGCGTCACCACCCCAAAGTTTGGGCGCCTGATGAAATGCCATAATATCGGGATGCTGAGCCAGCCATAACGGTATTTTCTGCTTCAAAATATTTTTTCCATGACCATGCATCACGCAAGCACAACGGATGTGCTGACGCCGACAGGCTTCAATCAGTGCACCGAGTTCTAATTTGGCTTGTTGCTGCGTCAGACCATGTAAATCAAGCATCATGTCTGGAATGTAATCACCACGGCGTAGTTTCTTCGCCTCATAAGCTGAGACATCGGAGCGCACATATCTAACAGGGCCTTCCTGACTTAATAGCGGCTCATATTCATCCGAAAAATAGTGTTGCGCCTGCTGGGCTTCACGAATTTCCCGGATTTGTGCTTTCTGCTTGATCGCCGGAGACTGCAAACGTATGGTATCCTGCTTTATTTGCCGGGCACCTGTTATCGCCTCCCGAAAGAGGCTGACATCCTGGTCTTCCAGTACTATTTTTTTGCTCATAATTCGGTCAGTCATGCCTGATATACTAAACAACAGTGTGCAGCGAACGTGACAACCGGATTAACCGGAGGCGCATTTGGATAATATCAATGTTGATGAGGTCATCGACGAATTCAGAACCCTCAATGACATGCTGCGTTGGGCCGTCAGCCAGTTTAATGCTGCGGGCTTATTTTACGGACATGGTACTGATAATAGCTGGGATGAAGCAATTCAATTGTTATTGCCCGCGTTAGATTTACCGCCAGTCATTGATAGCGATCTGCGTCAGTCTCGATTAACACGCACTGAACGGTCGCATCTGGCAGGCTTGATCCAGCAACGGATTGAACAGCGAGTGCCTGCGCCATATCTGACCAATAAATCCTGGTTTGCCGGTATGGAGTTTTACGTGGATGAGCGCGTGTTGATCCCACGTTCACCCATCGCTGAGTTGATTCAGAAACGCTTTGCGCCTTGGTTACAGCATGAACCAACCCGGATCATGGATTTGTGTACCGGCTCTGGCTGCATCGCGATTGCCATGGCACATACGTTTCCGGCGGCGGAAGTGGATGCACTGGATCTCTCTGATGATGCACTGGCTGTCTGTGAGATGAACATTGAAATGCACGGTATGCTGGGGCAGGTGATCCCGATCTGTTCTGATCTGTTTGATGCGCTGCCTGCTGGCGATAAATACGATCTGATCGTCTCTAATCCACCGTATGTGGATGTCGAAGATATGTCAGATCTGCCGGAAGAGTTTCATCATGAACCGGAAATGGCTTTAGCCGCCGGTGATGATGGCCTGGATCTGGTACGTAGAATTCTGGCGGAAGCCGGGGCGTTGCTAAAAGATAATGGTGTATTAGTGGTGGAAGTGGGAAACAGTATGGTGCATCTGGCTGCACTGTTTCCGGAAGTCGAATTTGAATGGATTAAATTTGAACAGGGTGGTGACGGCGTGTTTGTGTTGACCAAAGCACAGCTGGATCAATACCAACCGTTATTCACACAAGCATTAAGTTAGTAGGGACATTATGGCTGGTAATACTTTCGGACAATTATTTCGGGTCACTACCTTTGGCGAAAGCCATGGTCTGGCTTTAGGCGCAATTGTGGATGGTTGTCCTCCGGGCATGGCATTAACAGAAGCCGATTTGCAGGGGGATCTGGATCGTCGTAAACCAGGTACTTCTCGTTTTACGACACAGCGTCGTGAAGATGATGAAGTTAAAATTCTTTCTGGTGTATTTGAAGGTAAAACTACCGGCACGTCGATTGGTCTGTTGATTGAAAATACCGATCAGCGTTCGAAAGATTATTCTGATATTAAAGATGTATTCCGTCCGGGGCATGCGGATTATACGTATTCCCAGAAATACGGTGTTCGCGACCATCGCGGTGGTGGAAGGTCGTCGGGCCGTGAGACAGCAGCGCGCGTCGCCGCCGGCGCCGTGG
>CAIZDF010000094.1 GCA_903931645.1 uncultured Tolumonas sp. | reverse complement strand
TTGCCATTCTTGATGAGAACATCTCTCATGATGACAAACCTGGTTTGTATCATCATGAAGAATATATTGATATGTGCCGTGGTCCGCACGTACCAAATATGCGTTTTTGCCACCATTTCAAATTGCAGAAAACATCTGGCGCCTACTGGCGTGGTGATGCAAAAAACAAAATGCTGCAGCGTATTTACGGCACCGCATGGGCGGATAAAAAACAGCTGAATGCCTATCTGCAGCGTTTGGAAGAAGCAGCTAAACGCGATCACCGTAAAATTGGTAAACAACTCGACCTGTATCATATGCAGGAAGAAGCACCGGGTATGGTGTTCTGGCACAACGATGGCTGGATTATTTTCCGTGAACTGGAAACCTTTATCCGCCAGAAATTACGTGAATACGATTACGAAGAAGTAAAAGGTCCATTCATGATGGATCGCGTGTTGTGGGAACGTTCAGGCCATTGGGATAAATATGCCGATGCCATGTTTACCACTTCATCAGAGAATCGTGAATACGCGATTAAGCCGATGAACTGTCCTGGTCACGTTCAGATCTTTAATCAGGGTCTAAAATCATACCGTGACTTGCCATTGCGTATGGCTGAGTTCGGTAGCTGCCATCGTAATGAGCCGTCAGGTTCTCTGCATGGTCTGATGCGTGTTCGTGGTTTCACACAAGATGACGCGCATATTTTCTGTGCTGAAAATCAGATCCAGGATGAAGTTTCATCTTGTATCCGTATGGTGTATGACACTTACAGCACCTTTGGCTTTCAAAACATCGCCGTAAAATTGTCTACTCGTCCGGAAAAACGTATTGGTAGTGACGAAATGTGGGATCGTGCAGAAGAAGCACTGAGCGAAGCATTGAAGCACAACAATATCGAATTTGACCTGCAACCGGGGGAAGGCGCCTTCTACGGTCCGAAGATCGAATTTACTTTGCATGATTGTCTGGATCGCGCGTGGCAATGTGGTACTGTGCAGCTCGACTTTGCATTACCTGGTCGATTAGGTGCAACTTATGTCGGTGAAGATAACGACCGTCATGTGCCAGTCATGATCCACCGGGCAATTCTTGGCTCCATGGAACGCTTCATCGGTATTCTGACCGAAGAAACTGCCGGATATTTCCCACTGTGGTTAGCTCCATTGCAGGCAGTAGTGATGAATATCACTGATAATCAGGCCGATTATGTGAAGCAAGTGGTTAATACTTTGAATGAATCAGGCATCCGAGCAAAAGCGGACTTGAGAAATGAGAAGATTGGCTTTAAAATCCGTGAGCATACTTTGAAACGCGTTCCTTACATGCTTGTCTGTGGCGATAAAGAAATGGAAGCAGGCGAAATAGCAGTAAGAACCCGTAAAGGTGTTGATTTAGGCAAATTCAAAGTAACTGATTTAGTAGATAAGTTACGCAAAGAAATCAGCACTCGTGTATTAAATATTGTGGAGGAATAAACTATAAACGGCGCAAAGAAAACTGGAAAACAAGCACCACGTACTCGCATCAACGGTGAGATTCGTCTAAAAGAAGTTCGACTTGTCGGCCTTGAAGGTGAAGCACTCGGAATTGTCTCTATCGAAGAGGCATTAGATGCAGCAATTAAAGCTGGTGTAGACTTGGTTGAAATCAGCCCAACGGCTGAACCACCAGTTTGTCGTATTATGGATTTTGGCAAATTCCTCTATGAAAAGAGCAAATCTGTCAAAGAACAAAAGAAGAAAACCAAACAGATCCAGATCAAGGAAATTAAATTCCGTCCTGGAACTGATGAAGGCGACTATCAGGTAAAACTACGCAACCTGATTCGTTTTCTAGAGGAAGGGGATAAAGCCAAAGTAACACTGCGTTTCCGCGGTCGTGAAATGGCACATCAAGACCTCGGCATGAACGTCCTGGAACGCGTAAAAGCGGACCTGGAAGAACTTGCTGTAGTGGAGTCTTTCCCACGTGTGGAAGGTCGCCAAGCAGTCATGATGTTAGCCCCGAAAAAACGGTAATTAGGCTTTCAAGTAAAACGGCCATCAGATCTCGGTCTGATGGTTTTTTTC
>CAIZDF010000093.1 GCA_903931645.1 uncultured Tolumonas sp. | reverse complement strand
TGAAAAGTCAGGGTTGCGATTGTTATCAAGGTTATCTGATGAGCCCGCCGATCCCGGCGGCGCAATTTGAGCAGTTATTGCGTGAACATCAGCCGGTATAATCTACCGGCTGTTTATACCTTTCGTACTTGAAGTTGCAGCGTCGTTGACGGCGCTCGATGATCAGCGAGGAATTTGCTGCGTAATGCAGTGAATGTTACCGCCACCGAGCAATATTTCACGCGCCGGCACACCGACAACGGTATGCTCAGGGAAAATCTGCTGCAAAATGACCTTCGCTTCATCATCCGTTTTTGGATCGAGTAACGGATAGACAATGCGATCGTTAGTGATCAAAAAATTCACATAGGAACCCGCCAGACGACCACCAGCATCACGCGGTACGCCAGAGCCATCAACCACACCGGCTGACTCTTCTTCGGTGCAATACAGCGGGCCTGGTTGCGGCAGTTTCCAGATCTTCAGCTTACGGCCTTTGGCATCTACCGCGTCTGACAGCACCTTAAACGCCGCTTGCGAGCGTGCATATTGCGGATCAGTTTCATCATCCGTCCAATGCAAAATCACCTCACCAGGGCGAGCAAAACAGCACATGTTATCGATGTGACCATCAGTCTCATCCATATACACGCCCTCTTCCAACCAGATGAAATGAGTAACGTTCAAATAATCACGCAGATAATCTTCGATCTGTGCTTTGGAAAGATGCGGATTACGGTTTTTGTTCAGCAGGCATTCTGCCGTAGTCATACAGGTGCCTTCACCATCCACATGGATCGAGCCGCCTTCCAAAATCAAGGGGGCGGCATAACGATCAAAGCCATGTACGGACAGCATCTGACGCGCCACCAGCTCATCTTGATCCCATGGGAAATAAAGGCCGCCATGATGGCCACCCCAGGCGTTAAAGCCCCAATCCACACCGCGACATTCGCCGTTACCATTGATAACGACGGTCGGGCCCGTATCACGCGCCCAGCAGTCATCGCTGTTCATCGGCACTAACGTGACGGCAGCAGGCATGATGGCTTTGGCCTGTGCCATAAATTGCTCAGGCACCGCCATATAGACAGGGGTTGCACCAGCAATCGCTTCCGCCACTTGGGCGAAGGTGGCTTGCGCGAATTTACCGGCTTCACGCCAGTTATCCGGGCGGAACGGCCAGATCATCCATACTGCTTGTTGCGGTGCCCACTCGGCAGGCATAAAAAAACCGTCCTGCTTTGGCAGGCCGGTTACTGTCTTAATTGTCATATCCTGATGTCCTTGATTACTGTCAGGAAAGAGATTGGCAGGAAAAACTTACCAAGAAGTTTCGCCATCGGAAGTCATGATAGTGCCGTACATCGCCGGGCGGCGATCACGGAACAGACCCCAGCTGATACGCTGTTTGCGGATCGCGTCCAGATCAAAGGTATGCACCAGCACGCATTCGCTGGTCTTATCCGCCTGTTGTACCAATGCACCCGTTTGATCGGCGATAAAAGAAGAACCGTAGAAGGTCATTTCTAAACCTTCCACAAATTTACTCTTTTCAGTGCCAACACGGTTAGAGGCGATCACTGGAATAATATTGGCAGCAGCATGACCTTGCTGTACGCGTGTCCAATGTGGCTGTGAGTCGATTTCTGGATAAGCCGGTTCAGAACCAATCGCGGTCGGGAAGAAAATCACATCAGCACCCAACAACGCCAAGCTGCGCGCGGTTTCCGGGAACCATTGATCCCAGCAGATACCAACGCCGACATTGGCGTATTTGGTTTCCCACACGACAAAACCGGTATCACCCGGAGTGAAGAATTGTTTTTCCTGATAAGCCGGGCCATTTGGGATGTGGGTTTTACGATACACATCCAGCACTTCGCCATCGGCATCAATCATCACCAGCGAGTTGTAATGCGCATTACCGGCACGTTCAAAAAACGACAGCGGCAGCACCACATCCAGCTCTTTTGCCAGTGCAGAAAAATGTTGGATCAGTGGGCTATCTTCCAGCGTTTGCGCCAGATCGAAGTGTTCTGGGCTTTGGTCAATGCAGAAGTAAGGTGTCTGGAACAGCTCTTGGATCAGGATGATTTGCGCACCCTTCGCCGCTGCGTCACGTACCAGCTTTTCAGCCCGGGCGACGTTGCCCTCAATATCCCAGGAACAGGCCATCTGAGTGGCTGCAACGGTAACTAATGCCATAACACGCTCCTTCTGAAGAATAAATTACTGTCAATGAACGGCAGAACCTCTAATTTTATCTGCTTTGCCAGCAATGATCGACAGCTGAAGTGCGCTTAATACAATAAATCACCAAAGCCGTTCAATAATCGCGGCAAGCCTTGCGTAAATTGCACGGGGGCATCCAGCAAAGCAAAACAGAGACAACCATCGCGCGATTGCGGTTGATGAGCAACTTTAGCATCCCGCAGCACAAAATCGCCGGGAATATACTCACCCAATTCATCGCGGAAAACACCAGTTAGCGGCAACGTTAACTCAATACCGCGGTGGGTATGCTGTGGTACCGCAGCACCAGCAGACAGATACATCAAACTAGCGCGACCGCTTGACTGATCATCTAATAATAAGCGGCTACGGCCAATATTTCCCATCTGTTGCCAATTCTGGCGACTGATATGGCGTAATGCGCGGGGTAGCCAGAATGACTGCCCTTGGATCTCGATCTTCGGTTCTTCCGCCTGCATCGGCACAGTTACCGACGGTTGTTCCAGAATATACGACAGCATGTCATCGAACAGGTGTTCTTCCTCGGGCAAAACCCTATCGGCAATCAACACACTTTCCGCGAGCTGACGTTCCAGATCGGCGACACGGCGGGCACAAGTTGGGCAGAATTCCACATGGATCGCCACGGCTAATGTCATACTGAGTGGCAACGTATCGGCGGCATAAGCAGCCAGCAGAGCATTATCAGGATGGAAATTAATCATGCTCGTGCTCCTGCTCAATTTGTTCACGCAATTTAGATAACCCCAGACGCAGACGTGATTTAACCGTTCCTAACGGGATCTGCAGACGATCCGCAATTTCCTGTAGTGTTTGTTCCAATAAATAAACACCGCGTACCACTTCCTGTTGCGCAGGAGGCAGCAAATGCAGGTAATGCGTCAATTGACGAGTCAGGATCTCGTTCTCACCCGGATCGTTCTCGTCGTCTTCGACCGCCTGATATTCCAACACCGGCCACAGATCTTCTGCCACCAGATCTTCTTTCGAGACTTGCTGGCGCCGTAACATGTCGAAGCACTGGTTGCGCATGACAGTGTAGATCCAGGTGGTAGGCGCCCCTTTTTCGGGGTGGTATAAGGCGGCTTTTTGCCAAACGGCGAGCAGCGTATCTTGCACCAGTTCCATAGCTCGGGCTTCAGAGCGCAGATGGCGTAAGCCGTAATGGCGAATACGGGGAGCAAAATAGTGGAACAGCTGACCATACGCGGCTTTACTGCGCTGCGTGGCCACCTGTAACAGTAACGCGGTGAGATCGAGGTTCGCGTCTTCCATTAACATCCTCTGCGGGGGCAGTCGATACGACTGAATAATCGCAGTATATCCCAAGTTTACGCATCCCATAATGAACGCCCTGAACTAATCGCGTAATTGCTTATTACGCGAGCAGTCAGTAGGCGGATCATTTACAGGGATAATTCTGTTTAATGCTGGCGAATAGCGGCGTCATCTTCCTGCACCGCCTGTAATAGAAAATGCAGCGCATCGTGATAATCATTGCTGGCCATCAGACTAAATTTTTCCTCGGCCGCCAATGGCAATACTTCCAGCCAGCGTTGCACCACCCAGCACGCGTCTGCCCATTGTGGTGTCGGATAGTAGGCCGCATAGTTCGGGTGTTCCTGAAATACCTGCCCTAGCTTCTCAGCCAGAATATGCTGCTCCGGTTGTAGCGGCGCATGTTGCCAACCCGGTAATAGCTGCACATCAGCACTTAATAAACCGTCTGATTCGACCTCCAGTGAACGAATACGGAAGCGATCAATCCCTTTAACGGTAACCCCTAAAATGCCGTCGTCGAGGCGATCAAAATCGATAATTTCAACCCGGGTACCAATCGCCAGTAAGGGGGAAAAACCACCATCCTGTGCTTTGCCTAATAAACAAAGCCCCATACCGCGTTTGGCGGATTCAGCAATCATTCGTAGATAGCGTGGTTCAAAGACCCGTAACGGCAGCACACCATCAGGTAACAGGTTGAGACGTAAAGGAAATATGGATAGTTGCATGGCAACCTCCTTTTTATGATCAACAGGAGTTTGTGTCGAGACGGTTCTCCGATTTCTGATGTGCCTCGTGCATCAGAAATCACTACTCCAGTTTTGCCGCTGTGCTGTCGTTATTTTTAGCTTCTGTTTTAATTGTAGCCGCATGTAGCTAACTTTCCTGAATCCGCATCGAAAAGGTAGTCAGTGCCCAGCAATCCGAGTAAAATTTGCGGCCCAGCCGTCTGGCTACCCGTATTCGTGTCAGGAACCGTCAGAAACAATGAAAGCACAGATCCAGCAACTCCTTGAACAAACCGTATCCAGCCTGAAAGCAGCGGCATTAATTCCGGTTGAATTAGAACCGCGGATTCAGGTCGATAACACCAAAGACAAGGCGCACGGCGATCTGGCCACCAATCTGGCGATGTTGCTGGCAAAACCGGCGGGTAAAAACCCGCGTGAGTTAGCCCAACTGATCATCGATCATCTGCCCGCTTCAACTCTGGTTGCCAAAACAGAAATCGCCGGCCCGGGTTTTATCAATTTCTTCTTAGACAGTGCCTGGCTGGCCAAACAGATCGAAGCCATTGCTGCTAGCCCAACAGCGGAAGTGAAACCGGCCGTTCCGGCACAAACCATTGTCACCGATTACTCTGCACCTAACGTGGCTAAAGAGATGGCTGTGCACCACATCCGTTCTACCGTCATTGGTGATGCGGTAACGCGTACGCTGGAATTCTTAGGTCACAACGTGATCCGCGCCAACCATATCGGTGACTGGGGCACCCAGTTCGGTATGTTGATCGCGTATTTGGAAAAAGTGCAGAACGAACAAGCCAGTGAACTGGAATTGTCTGATCTGGAAGCTTTCTATCGCGAAGCCAAAAAACATTACGACGAAGATGAAGTATTTGCGGAGCGTGCGCGTGGTTATGTGGTGAAACTGCAAGGTGGCGACGAATATTGTCGCGCCATGTGGAAAAAACTGGTGGATATCACCATGGCACAAAACCAGCTGATCTATGATCGCCTGAACGTCAGCCTGACTGAAAAAGATGTGATGGGCGAAAGCCTGTACAACCCGATGCTGCGTACCATCGTGGAAGATCTACAAGCACAAGGACTTGCCGTTGCCAGCGAAGGCGCGTTAGTGGTTTACCTTGATGAGATCAAAGGTAAAGATGGCGAAGCCATGGCGGTGATCATTCAAAAACGCGATGGTGGTTTCCTCTATGCAACAACCGATATCGCTTGTGCTAAATACCGCGTGGAAACACTGAAAGCCGATCGCGTACTCTATTTCATCGATTCCCGCCAGCATCAACATCTGCAACAGGCATGGTCGATTGCACGTAAAGCCGGTTATGTACCGGCAGCAGTTTCTTTAGAACACCATGCCTTTGGCATGATGCTGGGCAAAGATGGTCGCCCGTTTAAAACCCGTTCCGGTGGCACAGTAAAACTGTCTGAACTGCTGGATGAAGCCGAACAGCGCGCCAGCGATCTGATCTCGGTGAAATCAGCCGATCTACCTGAAGATGAAAAAGCCAAAGTCGTGCATGCAGTCGCGATGGGCGCCGTGAAATACGCTGACCTGTCTAAAAACCGCACCACCGATTACATCTTCGACTGGGACAACATGTTGACCTTCGAAGGCAACACCGCGCCTTACCTGCAATACGCCTATACCCGAATTCAATCGATCTTCCGTCGTCTGGGTGATGATGCGCAAACTGGCCCAGTGCAGATTACCGCACCAGCGGAAGAAACACTGGCGCAGAAACTACTGCAGTTTAACGATGTCGTACACAACGTAGCGCAAAAAGGGATGCCGCATCTGCTGTGTACTTATTTGTATGAGCTGTCTGGTTGCTTCATGAGTTTTTACGAAGCCTGCCCAATCAATAAAGAAGGTGTTACTGCGGCCGAGAAAGCCAGCCGTCTGACCCTGTGTCAGGCAACGGCAAAAACACTGAACCTCGGTCTATCATTGCTTGGCATTGAAACACTGGAGCGCATGTAAATCATGACTCGGGATTACGTCCGCAGCTCACAGCCGACCAAACGCAAACCCACCGCGAAAGCACCTGCTGGCCGCGGGAAAAGCAACAATACCAGCAGCGCACCCTTTCCCGTGGTGCGTGCCGTATTGGCGTTGGCGCTGGTTATTGGCTTTGGCATTTTCCTGTACCATATCCATGGTTCGTCAGGAGAAACCGCGCCCGTCGCAACGACCCAAGTCCCAGCTGCGGCCCCGATCCCGATTGAAAAACAACGTCCGGCCAAAGAAGAGTTTGATTACATGCAGATCCTGCAAAATAAGGAAGTGCCTGTTGAACTGCCGGATGGTCAGGTGATTGGTGACCCGAGTAAAGATCCACAAATTCTGCAGCAGCAACAAAAAATGCAAGATATGTTGCATGCCCAGCAAGAACGCGCCAAGGTGTTGGCCCAACAACAAAACGGTCAGCTCCCTGCTGATGCCGATGATGATAGTGGTGTACAACCAACTAACACCTTAACGCCATCAGTACCTAAAAATGTGAATACCAGCAAAGCGATGAATCAGTCGGCAGCAACGGTTGCCACGACGGCTCAAACCGCAGCCGGAACTACTCAGCATACCGATGTGCGTAAACCTCGCTCGTTTGCGGAAGTCATTGCCAATGAAAGCAATAAAACCAGTAAACCAGCCAGCACCACAACGACGACTGTAAAAACGACAGAACACAAAACGGTTGCACAAGAGCGTGACGAAGCCTTAGCTATGTTTGGTAAACCGCGCCCTTATTCCGCCGAAACGACAACGCCTGCACATCCGGCTGCAACTAACAGTAATGCCAGTACGCCAGCGGCCAGCAGCAAACGTTATATGATGCAATGTGGTGCTTTCCGGACCGCGGATCAGGCCAGCTCGCTGCAATCGCGTATCGCCGTGCAAGGGCAAAATGCACAGATCCGCGAAGGCAGTAATACTTCCGGCACCTGGCATCGCGTGATATTGGGCCCGTATGCAAATCGCCCAGCGGCAGAACAAGCGCTATCACGCCTGAAAGGTGCGGGGACGGTACAAAGCTGTACTATTTATTCTCAGTAGCAGGCTACCTATTCTCAGTAACACGCTACGCTCAATAGCCGTTTTATTCGCGTAATAACGTATTTCCATACAATTCCAGTCTGTTTAACCTTGAAATAGGGGCACCTCGCCCCTATCTCCTGTCTCATGAATCTTTCGTCGGCACAGCCGACTACTCGTACTCGAGGTTTATGTGACTACAATCGTTTCTGTTCGACGTAATGGCCAAGTCGTAATTGGCGGTGATGGTCAGGTGTCTCTTGGCAATACCGTCATGAAAGGTAATGCCCGCAAAGTACATCGTTTGTATAACGGTAAAGTGCTAGCTGGTTTCGCTGGCGGCACTGCCGACGCTTTCACGCTGTTAGAACGCTTCGAAGCAAAATTACAGGCACACCAGGGCAATCTGGAGCGTGCGGCTGTTGCATTAGCCAAAGAATGGCGTACCGACCGTGCCTTACGTAAATTGGAAGCGCTACTGGCCGTGGCTGACACGCAACGCTCTTTCATCATTACCGGTAATGGTGACGTCGTGCAGCCGGAAAACGATCTGATTGCGATTGGCTCTGGTGGTGCATTTGCACAATCCGCCGCCCGGGCCTTGCTGGAAAACACCGATTTATCCGCCGCAGATATCGTGAAAAAAGCGCTGACGATTGCCGGTGATATCTGCGTGTTCACTAATAATTTCCAGACTATTGAAGTGTTGGATTATCCAACCATCACACCTGTTTAATATATTGCCAAGCAA
This sequence comes from uncultured Tolumonas sp., assembly GCA_903931645.1. Taxonomy (GTDB): domain Bacteria; phylum Pseudomonadota; class Gammaproteobacteria; order Enterobacterales; family Aeromonadaceae; genus Tolumonas. The sequence goes on along the minus strand of CAIZDF010000093.1, from coordinate 1,368 downwards.
GGATATCCAGATGTCCGAAATGACTCCGAGAGAAATAGTTCACGAACTTGACCGCCATATTATTGGTCAAGCCGAAGCGAAACGTGCGGTTGCTATCGCTTTGCGTAATCGCTGGCGCCGGATGCAACTCAGCGATGAATTGCGTCAGGAAGTCGCACCGAAAAATATTCTGATGATTGGCCCAACAGGTGTTGGTAAAACTGAAATTGCCCGTCGTCTGGCCAAGCTGGCCAATGCTCCCTTTATCAAAGTCGAAGCGACCAAATTCACCGAAGTCGGTTATGTCGGTAAAGAAGTCGACAGCATCATCCGTGATCTGACCGATATGGCACTGAAGATGATGCGTGAGCAGGAAATGGAAAAAGTCCGTTTTCGTGCGCAGGAAGCCGCCGAAGAACGGGTATTGGATGTGTTACTGCCACCAGCGCGCAGCAACTGGGATGAGGCAGAAAAAACCGAAACCGGTACACATACTCGCCAGATCTTCCGCAAAAAATTACGCGAAGGCGAACTCGACGATAAAGAGATCGAGATTGAAGTCGCAGCACCACAAATGGGTGTGGAAATCATGGCGCCACCCGGCATGGAAGAGATGACCAATCAGTTACAAGGTCTGTTCCAGAACATGTCGAGCGGGAATACCCGTAAGCGCAAATTGAAAGTCAAAGATGCGCTGAAACAATTGGTAGAAGAAGAAGCCGGCCGTTTATTGAACCCTGAAGAGCTGAAAGAAAAGACCATTCATGCCGTGGAAAACAACGGTATTGTCTTTATCGATGAGTTCGACAAAATTTGTAAACGTGGTGAAAGCAGCGGCCCAGACGTTTCTCGTGAAGGTGTGCAACGCGATCTGTTACCGCTGATCGAAGGTTGTACCGTGAACACCAAACACGGCATGGTGCGTACCGATCACATCCTGTTTATTGCCTCCGGCGCTTTCCAGATCGCCAAACCATCCGATCTGATCCCTGAGTTACAAGGCCGTCTGCCAATTCGTGTTGAGCTGAAAAGCCTGACTGTGGATGATTTCGAACGTATCTTGACCGAACCAAACGCCTCATTGACCGAACAATATCGCGCCTTGATGGCCACTGAACAGGTGAACGTTGATTTTACCGCAGAAGGTATTCGCAGCATTGCAGAAGCGGCTTGGCAGGTTAACGAACGCACAGAGAATATCGGTGCCCGTCGTCTGCATACCGTGTTGGAAAAGCTGATGGAAGATATTTCTTATGATGCGGCTGACAATGCAGGTCAGGTATTTAGCATTGATGCGGAATACGTGAACCGTTATCTCGGTGCATTAATCGAAGATGAAGATTTGAGTCGTTTTATTCTGTAAACCGACAACAACGCGAAACTAGCAGA
>CAIZDF010000092.1 GCA_903931645.1 uncultured Tolumonas sp. | reverse complement strand
CGTTTTGCGCCGGCGCTGAATCTGACTGCGGAAGAATTTGCCGAAGGCATGCGCCGTTTTACGCTGGCTGTCGCTCAGGTGGTGAACGCCTAGTTGTCGGAAGATTAGAAAACAAAAAAGGCTGCATGAGCAGCCTTTTTTATTGGAAGCAGAAACGCTTAACGAGTACCGAACACCACGATAGTTTTACCGTGTGCGGTGATCAGTTCCTGATCTTCCAGCATTTTCAGAATACGGCCGACAGTTTCACGGGAACAACCCACGATCTGACCGATTTCCTGACGCGTGATCTTGATCTGCATGCCATCCGGATGTGTCATTGCATCAGGTTGTTTTGCCAGATTCAGCAAAGTCTGAGCGATACGACCAGTTACATCCAGGAAGGCCAGGTTGCCGACTTTCTGGCTGGTGCTCTGCAGACGACGAGCCATCTGAGAAGACAAACGCATCAGAATCTCAGGGTTAACCTGGATCAACTGACGGAATTTCTTATAAGAAATTTCTGCGACTTCACAAGAACTTTTAGCTCGGATCCATGCTGAACGAGTTGGGTTTTCGCTCTCATCAAACAAACCCAATTCACCAATGAAATCACCTTGATTCAGATAAGACAAAATCATCTCTTTGCCTTCTTCATCTTTGATCAGTACAGCAACAGAGCCTTTAATGATGAAGTATAAGGTTTCTGCTTTTTCACCTGCGTGGATCAGCGTGCTCTTTGCCGGATATTTATGAATGTGGCAATGAGATAAAAACCATTCCTGTGTTGGATCGCTTTGCGGTTTGCCAATTACCATTATCTGTCCTCTTGATCGCCAGTGCACCGCCGTTGTCGAGCGATGCAAGCTCTTCTATTCTTGCTATTTTTGAGTCAATCGAAACTTCACAACAGGATCTGTGGCGGAAATGACACAAATTCAGTCACGAGTTACGGATCTAGCCGGTAACAGCCGAAACACAAACGTAAGCTCGCAATAACGACCTAGCATAAGGTGCGGAAAAACTAATGACAAGAGATGCTTATGGAAATAAGCCGCTTGTTACAACAGGATTAATAAAATTTAAAATTCTGTTGCATCCTTGGTTGCCGAAATGGTCTGTTTAGGTGCAATAGTGACCGATTCATGCAGTTCGCTGTATAAAATCACCACATCGCCACGTTCCAGCTGTTGACGAACTTGTGCTACTTTTTCCGCCAATGAGAAACTTTCTTCACCATAATCGGTGCCTTCGCGTAATACAAAAGACTCAATCAGGTTATCTAGCGTGGCAGCCGGCAGATCTTGCCAAGGAATGATCATGTTATATAAACCTCATATCACCCATTGTGGAGTGGGTTCGCTATCGAGCAATTGTCGCAAGATCCCCAGTGCTTTATCCAGTGAAATATTGTCGCCCGGATGACTGATCGACAGTCGTACTGCTTGTGGGGAAGGGAAGTGTCCGGCGGTAAATAATTCCGCACCGGCGACGCCTATTCCTAAATGATCGGCGCTTTGAACAAATGCCGGGCTGCGCCAGTGTGCGGGTAATGGCAACCAGGCGTGCATGCCGCCATCTTGATATTGCACCTGATGTGCACCCAAATGGTGGCGTAGTAACTCACCGCGCTGCCGTAGCACTTTGCGCTGATTGAGCAACATTTGATCGGCTTGTCCGGATTGCAACCACTGGCAGGTGAGCTCAATCATCAGCGGCGTGATCATCCAGCAGCAACCTCTAACGGCAATCGACATTGCAGAATGCAGATGCGATGGCACCAGCATATAACCGATGCGCAAGCCGGCACTGGTGTTCTTGGCAAAACTGCCCAAGTGGATCACGCGTTCCGGCGACAATTCAACCAGCGCGGGTGGCCGCACTTCGGGTAAGGTGCCATGCACGTCATCTTCAATAATGATCAGCTGATAGCGTTCGCACAAAGCCAGAATTTCTTGCCGTCGTGCCAGCGACATAATGCTGGAGTCGGGTTATGAATGGTCGGATTGAGATAGAGCGTGCGATAGTTGCCACTCTGACAGGCTTTTTCCAATGCTTGCGGCAGAATGCCTTCATCATCCATCGCCAATCCTTTGAGCTGAATGCGCAAGGGATGACATAAGGTGCTTAAGCCCGGGTAGGTTAACCCTTCACACAACACGGTTTCACCTACTGCGCCACATGCCATCAAGCTCAGTAACAGGCCATTTTGCGAACCAAAGCTGAAAAACAGCCGATCGGGTGTGGCAGTGAAACCATATTTGTTCAGCCAGGCACAGACAATTTCCCGCTGCGGCAATTCGCCATTTACCGAGCTGTATTCCATCAAAGCATTAACCCGCTCAGGGGTTGCTAAGAGTTGCTCTATGGCATTACGAAATGCCGGTTCGCGATCTTGCAAGATCGGCAGGTTTTGCCAGAGCTCGATCCGTGATGGATCGGGCTGGCGAATGTGCCAACTGACGGCGGGTTCCAGCGATTCCTCGCGCACATAGGTGCCTGCACCGACACGAGCGGTCAGCCAGCCCTGATGCTCTGCTTCTGCATAAGCCCGCGTAATAGTACCAACGGTAACACCTAACTTATCGGCTAATGCCCGATGCGTTGGCAGGCGTTGTCTGGCTTGTAACTCACCTTGTTCCACCGCCTGACCAATGGCTTGTGCCAGCTGACGATAGACCGGACCTTGTCCGGAAAGTTGGGGTGTCCAGATTGTCATGGTGACAATAAACCTGTTGATCCGTTGAATAGCTTCAATATAACGTGAATTACACGATTGATGTAGCCAAAAATCGGTAATTTTCACTAATTGTATCGATACAATTAATTCTAAGGAGCAAACATATGGAACAAGGCTTGTTATTGTCGCTGATTGCCTTTGCTTGGATCACCTGTGTTACGCCGGGGCCGAACAACATCATGCTGACCAGCTCCGGTGCCCGATTTGGTTTCTGGCGTTCAATCCAGCATATCGTTGGTATCAGCGGCGGTTTGATTTGCATGTTGATCATGATGGCGCTTGGCGTCGGTGCTCTCTTTCAGCAATGGCCGGTTTTGCAATGGATCTTAAAGATCGGCGGTTCGGGTTATTTGCTCTATTTGGCTTGGCTTATCACCACTGCTGGTACGCCAGATTTGAATGCCAAGCCTAAAGGGCAGACGGCGAAACCTTGGCGTTTTCATCAGGCGGTGTTGTTTCAGTTCATGAATCCGAAAGCCTGGCTGATGAGCCTGTCTGCCATTGGTAGCTTTACCTTGCTAGGTGAGCACTATTGGTCATCTGTCATTTGGGTGCTGGTGGTGTTTTTTCTGGTGTGTCTTAAAACCAGCTCAATGTGGGCGTTGTTTGGTGTCAAGGTGGGTCAATGGTTAACCACGCCACGCGCTTGGCAATATTGGAATCGCGTCATGGGTACGCTGACTGCTGCATGTGTTGTGTTGATTTGGTTTGAATAATTTTTTTTAAATTCTGTTGAATAATAAGTAAGGAAAGACAATGAAAACGATTGGTTTGATCGGTGGCATGAGCTGGCAATCTACCGTGCCGTATTACCGGCTGATTAATGAAATAGTCAGCCAAAAATTAGGTGGTTTACATTCGGCTAAGTTGATCCTGTGGAATATGGATTTTGAAGCCATCGCCAGTTTACAACGACAAGATCGTTGGCAGGAAGCCGGCGAGGTGATGGCCGATGTCGCGCTACGATTGCAACAAGCGGGCGCCGAATCCATCGTGATCTGTACCAACACCATGCATAAGCTCGTGCCGGATATGCAACCGCATCTGCAGATCCCGATTTTGCATATTGCTGATGCGACGGCGCAAGTTATTCGCCAAGCGGGTTTGCGTAAAGTCGGTTTATTAGGAACACGCTTTACCATGGAAGACAGCTTTTATGTATCGCACTTACGTGAGCATTATGGGCTTGAGGTAATAACGCCAGATGCGGCTGCTCGCCAGTTGGTGCATAACGTCATTTTTAATGAGTTATGTGTTGGCGAAGAAAAAGCGACATCGCGGGCGCAATACCGCGAAATTATGGCGGCCTTGGTACAGCAAGGCGCGGAAGGCATTATTTTTGGTTGTACGGAAATTGCCATGTTGGTTGATCAAACTGATGCTGCGGTGCCGGTATTTGATACGACGACACTGCATGCCAGTTACTCAGCTGAATGGGCATTGGCATAAACGAGCTGGGGTTATTTCCCGTCAATGAATAGTGTTTATGCCAAATCCGTGTAGAATTGCGCCGTTTTTAGTCGCAGTGTAGAAAGAAATTGGCATGACAACATCGCTTGATGAACAGGATCGTTATAAAGAGATCCGCCCTTACAATGATAATGAAGTTCCGGCTGCTATTGAGCGTCTGATCAGTGATGAAGAGCTGATCAGTGCTGTATTGCGTTTTCGTTTTCCAAAAGCAGTCAATTATTTTAGTTGGCTGCTGAAACCACTGGTTCGTCGTGCATTACGTAACCGGGTAAAGAATGTCCGTACGGTCTATGACGTACAGCAACAAGTTGCTCATTTTATGGAGCAGATGATTGCTAAAACTACGGACGCGGTGACGTATTCAGGTTTGGAAAATCTGCAGTCCGGTAAAGGATATCTGTTTATTTCTAACCACCGTGATATCGCGATGGACCCGGCTTTCGTGAATTGGGGTCTGTATCAGTGCGGTCTGGATACGGCGCGGATTGCGATTGGTGATAACTTGTTACGTAAACCCTGCGCGACGGAATTGATGCGTCTGAACAAAAGTTTCATCGTGAAACGTTCCGCGAAAGGTCCGCGTGAGATGGCGAAAACCTTTAGTGAACTTTCCTCTTATATTGCAGATTCGCTGCAGGAAGGTCACAACATTTGGATCGCCCAGAAAGAAGGTCGCGCAAAAGACGGTGATGACTGCACTGATCCGGCGATCCTGAAAATGTTCCATATGGCCGGTAAGCAGAAAAAACTGGGCTTTGTGGAATACATGCAACAGCTGAACATCGTACCGGTAGCGATCTCTTACGAGTACGATCCGGGCGATGAAGCCAAAGCGCGTGAACTGTATGAGACGTCAACCAACGGCTCGTATCAGAAGAGCGAGTTTGAAGACATCGAAAGTATCGTGGCGGGCATTATCGGTTATAAAGGCCGTGTGCATGTGAATGTCGGACAACCATTGACTGACGGCTTTTCCACACCGGAAGAGTTAGCTGCCGTGATTGACCAGGCGATTCATGCGCAATATCGCTTGTTTGCTTCTAATCTGCTGGCGGCAGGCGTTGATGCTTCAGATGTGACGCCAGAACAGCGCGCACAGTTTGAACAGCGCATGGCAGCGATGGATCCGAAATGGCGTGAGATTGCGAAAGCTACCTATGCTAAACCGGTCGAAAATCAGCGCGGCTGAGCCAAAATGTAAACAGGCAGGTTATCTAACCTGCCTGTGCTACCCCATCTACGATAGCCATTGCCCCGATTCCTGCTTAACTGCTTTCATAATATCCAGCAACTCCAGCAATTCCGGTTCAAATGCCGTGCAAGTTAAACCGGAACGTAGTCCTTGTTCCAATTCAGCACAACTGGCTTGCAACTGCGGTACGCCACAATAAGCCGCCCCACCGCGTAATTTGTGGATCGCATCCAGTAACTCGGCACATTCATGACCCGCCAAAGCGCGTTCAATGAGCGGGATCAGCTCGTCAAAACTGGCGACCAGCATTTGCAGCATCTCTTTCGCCAGCGCATCTTTACCTTTTACTTTTTCCAATGCCATCGGCCAGTCAATAAAAGTGGCGGTAGTCACTGCTGTGGTGTCGCTAAATTGCAGCAACAGGCGCTTGAGCTGAACTTCATCAATCGGTTTGGACAAATATTCATCCATGCCATTGGCCATCAACCGTTCACGTTCACCTGGAGAGGCGTGTGCTGTGACTGCGATGATGGGGGTTTGTTTGTTACAGGTATCCTGATGGATCTGTCGGCAGGCTTGAATACCGTCCATGATCGGCATCTGTACATCCATAAAAATCAGATCAAAGCGGGTTTTCTCCGCTTGAGCCACGGCCTGATGGCCATTTTGGCAGGAATAGACTTCCTGCACTAAGTCATGCAGCAGCGCCACAATCAGTTTCAGATTCGCCGGATTATCATCCACCGCGAGCACACGCAGCGGCAATTTTTCTTTTTGCTGTTCCACCGCCAGTGTCAGTGTTTGTGCTGGTGGCAGCGGTTGCAACAGTGCTTGCAGCAACTTGTTGTGGATCACCGGTTTGCTGATGGAGTAAACCTTGTGGTTTTGCATCAGTTGTTCATGCAGCGTCGGATCGCTGGAGTTTAGCAACACCACTAATTTATCTAATTGATAGTTTTGCAGGCAGAGATCGACGGTTTGCTGAATTTTGTCGGTTGGCGTATCCGGCGCAAAACCAACTACCATGGCATAGAAAGTGGCGCCAACGAAGGTTTGTTCATCACTGGCCAACACGGTTTGCATGTTCCACTCATTGAGTAGACTAAGGCAAGATTCGCGGCTCCATGGGTCATTTTCCCACAGCAGTACATTTTTTCCGGCCAGTAACAGCTGTTCGCTGGAGACATTGCCTTCTTCTGACACCAGCTCCAGCGGAATATTGATGGTAAATTCTGAACCCTGATTCGGTTCAGAATGGACATG
>CAIZDF010000091.1 GCA_903931645.1 uncultured Tolumonas sp. | reverse complement strand
ATTTTCGACATTGGAGGGAAGAACGTAGCTGATACTTGACTGAACCGTGTCCGTCCCCTCACCTGCATTTTCAACAACAATATCACCAGAATTGTCCACAACATAGATGTCGTTGCCGAGGCCGCCCGTCATCGTGTCGGCTCCAAGTCCACCATTCAAGAGATTATCTGCCTGATTGCCGGTTAATGTATCATTTGCAGATCCCCCGGTTGCATTTTCGATAAGTGAGCGGGTATCTCCCTTATAAAGTAAAGCATTTGCGACATTGCCTTGAGCGTAATGCCCATTGCCTAAGCTTGCCAATTGACTTGTCTTGAAGGTGCTCCACGCTCCAGGGCGTAGATCAACACTCACACTCGTTGTGTAGGCAGACAAGTCATATGTGTCAATGCCGCCGCCATCCCATAGGGTTTGGAAAATCTTTGTCTGGCTGGGGTTGAACGTATAAACAGTGTTTCCTGAATTATAATTGAAATTTGCACCATACATCTGCTGAACGGCTGCAATATCGCTCATCATCGGGCCAGTGAAATAGGAACCATTGGCAATGGTATATCCCCCCAAGCCGGCTCCGACATAACTCCTGTAGCTCATTACGGAATATTCAACGGAATCAATGCTCAAGTCCGCTACTACGCCGCTGGTATCATGAGGATGTTTCAAACCTAATGCATGACCGATCTCATGAACGTAGGTAGCATAAGCATAACTGCCGGCAACGGGATTGGTAGGTGAGTTACCGTTGCTATTCCCAAACCAAACATCTCCACCCACCTCCGACCAGGAAGAAGGATAGTAGGCCCACGATGTTGATGGCTGACTACTGGTCCCAAATCGAATGACTCCATTACCCCCGGTGGTTTCGGTGAAACTCAGATTGCAGACATTTGACCAACTTGCCAATGCGGCGCGAGCAGCAGCCTGCTGCGTTGCGTTCAATCCAATAAAATTTGAAAATGGTTCGGAACCCGCTGAATATCCAGTATAGTCAGTTGTTGTAGCAGGAAAACTGAATGTCACATTGTTGGTTCCCCATTTAACCCCGGACAACAAGGAATCAATTTGATTGACACCGGTGTCGGTAACTGACGATGTAGATAAGATAGCCATGGCAGTAACTTCCTCTTAACCTGTTCTGTGCAGTAATATCGGAACTGCTTCGTGGAAAATTTTTCCGCTTTAATTTCTAAAATCAATTACTACACTAGCAAAGTGTATTCCATTTTAATCGCTTGACATCTGTTTGTTGCAAGATAATGATGTCGTGATGTTTTTGTTTGATTTGGCGTGTCGATGAGTGGCCTGGCTAGAGGAGTATTTCTGAGAATATCTATTGATTTTGTATTTCACAAGGTAATCCCAATTACCTTTTGGTATCAGGTCCTGTGGAAAAAACATTAAGTGCTTATCTATAAATAACCACAACCTTGTTTAAGATGATCATAGCCGCTGCCAAAGCGTTTAATGCATTATATGAGAGATCTGTTTTCTCGTATCGTGGT
>CAIZDF010000090.1 GCA_903931645.1 uncultured Tolumonas sp. | reverse complement strand
GGTGCGAGCCAATGCATCAGAAAGTAACATAAAAAAATCCAGAGACTGGAGATCTCTGGATTTTGATCCGATTTATCCGTCAGTCAATGCTTAACTGATCGGCATTACTCTGTACTGAGGGGTTTTTTTATAAAAGGAAATATTTTTTGCCCGTTAAATATGCCGTCAAACTTGCCACGATTGGTGTTTAGGGTAGCGAGTATTCAGAAATTCAATTTTTGCTAAATCATTGTCTAAACGTGTCAGTTTAGATACATCGTCATCAGTTAATTCATAAGAAAAATAATTAGTTAATTCTGGATTATTTCGCGTTGTATTGTGTTGCGGATAAGAGTGAACGGCTTCGTTAATCGCCTTCTGTGAATCAATCGCTTTTACGACATCCACTTTATTTGTTATGGCACTGACTATGGCATAACTTCTTACCGGTGCGCCAACCTCGTCGTTATTCAGCATACATCCCTCGATTTGTCGCGTAAGAAAAGTCTTGTGTAATTAGGTCTACGCTATAAATAAGAATGGTTCCACTAATAGCTTATAAATGATCGGGCATGTCATAAAAGTAGCTTGCTGGCAGCAAGATTACGTTATTTTATATCGTAAAAATGGCGCGCTTCTAAACCCAAAACATCAGGGTGTTCTTTACAAGATTCAGCATTAAATTCATGAATTAAACCCGGTGCTGCTAAGGATATTACCGGGGATAAATAAAACAGATAGTCACCATCGGCAGTCATCCCTTGGTAATACGCAATTTCATTTTTATAACCTCGCAGGTAAGTGGCATTCGCACAAATTTTAACTAAGCCATTTTTAAGTGCTGCTACTGACAACTCGGTCACGCTCAATGGTTGGGCTGATGTATCGTGTTCGTCATTCCTGATGATGATTTTATGCCATGACATGGTATGTCTCCCATCCTGAGAACAAAACAGAACCCGCGAGTAATAAATGGATATCTTGAGTTAAGTATATAAGTAAATTTACTGACGAAAGTGTTATATGGCTAAATCGCTTAATTCTTGTTGTCGTCCTGACTCGCGATTATCATTGCCGGCTTAGTTCAGCACTCGGCTGAACGACAGTGAACAACAAGGTATTTTATGGCTACGGTTAAAGAAGTAATTGCATTAGCAGCTAAAGCAGATGTTCAGGTGGAAATGATGTTTCCTGGGGAAGAGTGCGCTGCTTATGATGCCAAAGAATTATTGGAAGATACGGAGTTCATGGCTCAGGATGAGATGAACGAAGTCTGTGAAGAGCAGTTTTTTGAGGAACAAGATTCGGGGTTTGGCTTCGTGCAAAGCAGTTTTACCGCTTACAAATATGAGTCTGCAGAGTTTCGTTTTTCTTGTTACATCGGCTAGCGCTACCACTCGCCAACTGTCATTAAAGTCATAGTGCCAACAAACAAAAAGGACTTACAACAATCTGCTGTAAGTCCTTGATATATTTGGTGGCCCCTCCCCGGCTTGAACGGGGGACCAAACGATTATGAGTCGTCTGCTCTAACCACTGAGCTAAGGGGCCTGAATAGGTGGCATTATACGAAGTGATACACTGAGTGTCTAGTTATCAACAGGTTAGGCGCTCATAAAAGCGCCAACCTGTGATCTTAACTATTCATCCAGGAAGCTGCGCAGAACTTCTGAGCGGCTTGGATGACGCAGTTTGCGTAATGCTTTGGCTTCGATCTGACGAATACGCTCACGGGTAACGTCGAACTGCTTACCTACTTCTTCCAAAGTATGGTCAGTGTTCATATCGATACCAAAACGCATACGCAGAACTTTCGCTTCACGCGCGGTCAGACCAGACAATACGTCACGGGTGGCTGCTTTCAGACTTTCTGAAGTGGCAGAATCCGCTGGCAGTGCCAGTGTAGTGTCTTCAATGAAATCACCTAAGTGCGAATCTTCATCGTCACCGATAGGGGTTTCCATGGAGATAGGCTCTTTCGCGATCTTCAGCACTTTACGGATCTTGTCTTCCGGCATGCCCATACGTTCTGCCAGCTCTTCAGGATTCGGTTCACGACCCATTTCCTGCAGCATCTGACGAGAGATACGGTTCAGCTTATTGATCGTTTCGATCATGTGTACCGGAATACGGATGGTACGTGCTTGGTCAGCGATAGAACGTGTGATTGCCTGACGGATCCACCAAGTGGCATAGGTCGAGAATTTGTAACCACGGCGATATTCGAATTTATCAACCGCTTTCATCAGACCAATGTTACCTTCTTGAATCAAATCAAGGAATTGCAGACCACGGTTGGTATATTTCTTCGCAATAGAAATTACCAGACGTAAGTTCGCTTCAACCATCTCTTTTTTCGCCCGGCGTGCTTTGGCTTCACCGATACTCATACGACGGTTGATATCTTTGATCTGAGCAATCGACAGACCGGTTTCGTGTTCTACCTGCTGCAATTTCTGGATGGAGCGTTGTACTTCTTCATCCATTTTTTCCAGGCCGGCAGACCAGGCTTTACCGCTGCTTTTCGCAAACTCAAACCAACCATTGCTGGATTCATTGTTAGTGAAAGCAGAAACAAAGTTTTTCTTTGGCATTTTTGCGTATTCAACGCAATAACGCAGGATCAAACGTTCCTGTACGCGCACGCGTTCCATCATGTCACGCATGCTGTTAACCAAACGGTCAAACTGCTTCGGAACCAGACGGAATTCTTTGAATACGTTCGCTAATTCAAGGATCTGTATTTTGGCTAAATCGCTGTCACGACCATTGTCTTTGATGGCGTCACGCGTTTTTTCGTATTGAGTACGCAGCGCGGAGAATTTCTCACGAGCGACTTCAGGATCCGGACCAGTATCTTCTTCCGCATCATCATCGCCGTCTTCATCTTCGTCATCATCATCGGTATCGTCTTCTTTCAGCGTTTCTTCATCTAACGCGGAACCGATGTTGGTTGCTGTTGGTGGTAAATCGTCATCTTCACTGACGAAACCGGAAATGATGTCACCCAGACGGATATGACCGGCTTCAAAACGATCAAACTGATCCAGCAGGTAAGTGATCGCTTCCGGATATTCGGCTACGGAACTTTGTACCTGATTGATACCGTCTTCAATTCGTTTAGCGATGTCAATTTCGCCTTCACGAGTCAATAGTTCAACCGTACCCATTTCGCGCATATACATACGCACAGGGTCAGTAGTACGACCAATTTCAGACTCAACAGATGCCAGAACTTGTGCTGCAGCTTCTGCTGCATCTTCGTCGGCGGCATTGTTTTCGGTCAGCAACAGATCATCGGCATCAGGTACGTTTTCAACGACCTGGATACCCATGTCATTGATCATCTGAATAATGTCTTCTATCTGATCGGAATCAACGATATCTTGTGGAAGATGATCGTTAACTTCTGCGTAAGTCAGATAGCCCTGCTCTTTACCTTTGGCAACGAGGAGTTTTAGTTGCGACTGAGGGGTTTGCTCCATAGAACTCATCCGGTTGGTACTTCCTAAGGCTGATTTATCGCTCGGTTGCGTAAAATCCGCCGATTATAAAGAAACGACGGCCGTTTTGCACGTTAACGACAAAGTAAAAATCCGCCCCGTTATATTTTGTATAACAGGGTAGTAGTTTGTTTAGTGCTGTTCTTGCATCAAGTAGCTATATTCCCGTAACCGGGCATGTGTTAATCATATAGTGCCGCTGTGCCTGAAATTCAAGCTGACGACCTGTTATTTCGTGGATCGTTTGTATTCAGTTAGTAAAAACTGTAGTTCTTGTTTTTCTTCAAGATTCAGCTGGTGCTGATTTAATAAGCTGTCTAGCCGTTGCTGCAGATACAGATCGAGCAAGCGATCGCAGACATCTTCCAGTTCTTGCTGAATGTTGTCACCGGCGGTGAGTTCATCCAGCATCGCCAGTTGTGCTAAGGCGCGTCCTTCTTTGGTATCACGCCACAGTTCCAGCAACTGACCGGTCGACATTGGGTTGTTATGCAATTGCGCTAACAGTGTTAGCAACACTTCAATGCCGGGTTCCTTTAATGATATTAGCACATCCGGCAGCGGGGGGAGTAATGCCGCGACAGCTGGATGTTGCACGATCAACGCAATCGCCCGTCGGATCAGTGTCAGCTTGATTTTGCCACCGGGTTTTGTTGCTGCGGTGGTTTGTTGTGCTTCTTGTTCCTGACGGCGGAATATCTCACGCAGACGCTTTTCATTTTCCCCCCAGCGCAATTGCGCGGAGAGCTTGGTCAGCAGACTTTCGCGGTTAAACCCTTCAGGTACACGACGGATCAGGGCAATTGCTTTATTGGCCAGTTCATTTTGTCCGGCTTCACCACTTAAATTCAAATCTCGTGTCAGACGTTCAAACAAAAAGTCGGCATACGATTGCGCATTATCCAGTTTTTGTTCAAAAACTGCCTGACCAAATTCGCGGATAAAGCTATCTGGATCATGTTCTTGTGGCAGAAACACGAAACGCAGATCTTTACCATCCTGCAAGCTGGGTAGGGCATTTTCCAGCGCCCGCCAGGCTGCTTCTCGACCGGCATTATCGCCGTCGTAACAACACACCACTTCAGATGTGGTGCGGAATAACAGATGCATATGATCTGAGGTCGTCGAGGTGCCCAGCGAGGCCACTGCGTAGTCGACACCGAATTGTGCCAGTGCCACCACATCCATATAACCTTCGACGATCAGGATGCGGGCCGGATTGCGATGCCGTTCTTTGACCTGATACAGGCCAAACAGCTCTTTGCCTTTATGAAAAATCGGCGTTTCCGGTGAGTTGAGATATTTGGGCGTGCCATCACCCAATACTCGGCCACCAAAACCAATAACCCGACCGCGACGATCGCGGATCGGAAACATGACCCGATCACGGAACCGATCATAACTGCCGCCACCATCGCGCCCGATCAACATGCCCAGTTCAATCAACTGCGCCTCGCTAGCTGCTGAACGAACCAAGGTCTGGCGTAAACCATCCCAGCCGCCTGGCGCATAACCAATCGCGAATTGTTTGACGATCTCGCCCGTTAGACCACGCCCTTTCAGGTATTCAATCGCTTGTGGCGCACTCTTTAACTGATTTTGGAAATAACGCGCCGCCCATTCCATCAATTGATAATGATCAGCTGAGGGGGCAGGCCCTTGGCTATGCAAAGGTTGATCGTTAGGGACGGTTAAGCCGTGCAGATTTGCCAGTTCACCGACGGCGTCGGGAAAGTTCAGCCCGTCATACTCCATCAGAAAACCGATGGCGTTACCGTGCGCACCACAGCCAAAGCAGTGATAGAACTGTTTTTCCGGACTAACAGAGAAAGAAGGCGTTTTTTCGTTATGAAATGGACAACAAGCCTGGTAATTCTTACCGGCTTTTTTCAGATGAACACGACCGTCGATTAACTCGATAATATCGGTACGATTCAGCAGATCATCAATAAACGATTGCGGGATTTTGCCAGCCATCTGAATTCCGTCTGCCAATAGAATAAGCCGCGCAATCGCAGGAAAGCGCGGCTTATCGAGAAAACTTAACGGTCTGTAAAATTAGTACAGACGGTTACGACGTGCGTTTTCGCGAGCCAGTTTCTTCATGTGACGTTTTACTGCAGACGCTTTAGCGCGTTTACGAATAGTAGTTGGCTTTTCGTAGAACTCACGGCTGCGAACGTCAGACAGAACACCTGCTTTTTCGCAAGAGCGTTTGAAGCGACGCAGAGCTACGTCGAATGGCTCGTTTTCACGTACTTTAATAACTGGCATGTGCCTTTCACCTCGGTGTGAATGTTTTTCTGGCTGAAAGTCAGCCTTACTAAAAATGGTGCCGAATTTTAATCCCATGCATGGGGGTATGTAAACCCCGATCAGAACATGCTGGAGTAAAAAAGCGCTGAAATGTACCATAGCGCCTCATAAACGGTGGGATTTTTACCGGAGCGACCAAAAAATGCGGGTATTAGGCATCGAAACTTCTTGTGATGAAACCGGGATCGCGATCTTTGACGATCAAGACGGGATCCTCGCGCATCAATTATACAGCCAAATTAAATTACATGCCGACTATGGTGGGGTGGTGCCAGAATTGGCCAGCCGCGATCATATCCGCAAAACATTACCGTTGATTGAAGCGGCATTACAGCAAGCCGGTTGTCGATCCGAGGATCTGGACGGGATCGCATACACGGCGGGCCCAGGCTTAGTGGGGGCGTTACTGGTTGGTGCCACCATTGCGCGCTCACTGGCGATGGCTTGGGATAAACCGGCGATCCCCGTACATCACATGGAAGGGCATTTACTGGCACC
>CAIZDF010000089.1 GCA_903931645.1 uncultured Tolumonas sp. | reverse complement strand
TTTTATAGGTTTCGCCACGTGCCTCGAAGGCATCGCGAGCTTCTTGCCAGCTCACTGTCTTTTTCACAACGTCATAGTCTTTTTGTGCCAGTTCTAACATGCGGGTTTCCAGCGCCAGCATGTCTTCTTCTGTCAGCATATGATCTAAATCGACGTCATAGTAAAAACCGTTATCAATAACCGGTCCGATGGCCATTTTTGTCTGCGGCCACAGCTGTTTAATGGCGTGCCCTAACAAATGCGCACAGGAGTGACGCAGAATCTCTAAGCCTTCCTGATCTTTGGCGGTAATAATAGAAAGCGTGGCGTCAGTTTCGATGAGTTCACACGCATCAACTAATTCACCATTAACGCGACCAGCGATACAGGCTTTAGCTAAACCAGCACCGATGCTTGCAGCGACGTCTAATACAGTAACGGCATTATCAAACGGACGTTGGCTACCATCGGGAAGTGTAATAACAGGCATGATTTATCCTTACAGTGGTGACACACACCAAGTGTCACTTGTTGATATTGAAGTAAAGTGAAAGGCAATGTCCGCTACATTCGAACATGTCGGGCGAAAGTCTAATGAAATGCGATGATGGGTGCAAACAGAGATGTACTTTTAACTGCAAAAAATAAAGGCAGCCGAAGCTGCCTTTATTTACGTAATCAGAGGATTACGCGCGAATGAAGTCCAGGTGAACTACTTTCGGTTTAACATGGTGACGTTGTACTGCTACAACTTTAGCCTGAACTTCTTTACCATCAATAACCAGAGTTACTGGCTCAGCGTAGAACGCGTCAGTTGCTTGAGCAACGATCACTTTGTTGTGATCCAGAACCAGAGATACAGCTTCTTGACCTGCACCGTACAGGATTGCTGGAATTTGTTCTGCGCGACGCAGGCGGCGGCTCGCACCTTTCCCCAGGTCTGCACGAACTTCAGCTTGGAATACAATAGACATAGTCTTCTCACTTTTAATTTATGAATGATTGGTACTAGATGCGACCGTCCAATACCGCTTTAATAGCGGCGCGGATACTATCACTCATTACCAGGCGCAACAAGTAAAAACAGTTACCACCACCCTAACCAGTTTTGACCAATTACAGCCAACCAGACTATGCCGTTCAGAACCAGAGTGATAAACACCGCGGCAGAGCCCATATCTTTTGCCCGGCCAGATAAGGTATGCATTTCACCACCAAAGCGGTCAACAACGGCTTCAACCGCCGAATTCAATATCTCGACAATCACAACTAACCAAGCCAGAACGAGTAATAATAGCTTTTGTGTTAATCCATCACCAACAATGAACGCTGCTGGAGTGAGCAATAACATCAAGATCACTTCCTGACGGAAAGCAGCTTCATGTTGCCATGCGGCTTTAATGCCCTGCATGCTATAAATACCTGCTTTATATACCCGATATAAACCGGTGTTTCCTGGTTTCACATTGACATCCTCTTTTGACAGGCTGGGATCATTAACTGACACGCCATGGAATAAATACAGTCTGACCTTCAGCCTGACTACGAATTGTTTTAAGACGAAAAACTTGTTCTATTAAATGTTCATCGAACTGATTCGCTGAATCAGAAAAAACCAGCTTACCTTGCTGCAAACACCAGATGATATCGCAATGTGCTACTGCCAGATTAAAGTCATGGATCGATGTTAGGACAGTCATCCCCTGCTGTGTAAGCTCTCTGAGTACAGTCAACACCGTGATCTGATGATGCCAATCAAGACCAGCCAGCGGTTCATCCAACAGCAGCAAACGTGCTTGCGGGTTTAACGTGGGCCAGACCTGCAGTAATGTTTTGGCTAATAAGATCCGTTGTTGCTCACCACCGGATAACTGGCTGAAATCACGCTCGAGATAATCGAGCAGTTCCAGTCGTGAACAAACCTGCGCTATGGCTGACTGAATCGCACTGGCACTACAGTTTAACGGTGAAGCTCCCAATGCGATAACCTGATAACACGCAATTGGTAATAACTGTGCGGTGCGTTGTGGCAGCATCGCCCGTTTAATAGCGGCATATTGCATTGTCCACTGACGAACGTCTTGTTGTTCCAGTTCCAGCTCAACCTTACCCTGTGACGAGATCAGCCCAGCGATGGCAAGTAATAAACTGGATTTGCCACTTCCATTCGGCCCTAACAGCGCAATGT
>CAIZDF010000088.1 GCA_903931645.1 uncultured Tolumonas sp. | reverse complement strand
GTTGGGGCAGGGGGTGGCGCTGGGGCATAGTTTGTTATCTCGCCCAGAAATTCAGGCCGGACGTCTGGTTTGCCCGTTACCGCAAACGCTCATCAATGATACCGCCTATTATCTGGTGATGGCGCCAGGGCATGATACGTTGGGAAAAGTGGCTGCGTTTCGTGATTGGATCGTGGCGGTGGTACAACAGGAAGAGGAAGAGTTTGATTCGGCGATATGAGTGCTCGTTAAAAAAGCAGCATCTTTGTCTGCTTCAGTGTATGGTGTCGCACTTTTCAAGGTGAGTGAGGGGAGAAGCATAAATGAACCACCTGATGTTCTATTGTCGTCCGGGATTTGAAAAAGATATGGCCGCGGAGATCCAGGATAAGGCAGTGGCACTGGAGTGTTTCGGCTTTTCCCGTGTCGCTGACAATTGCGGTTTCGTGCTATTTGAATGTTACGGTGAACAAGATGCGGAACGACTGGCACGGCGTCTGCCATTCCGTGAACTGATTTTTGCCCGCCAGATGTTGGTGGTGATCGAGCAATTAAACGGTTTGGATCTGAAAGACCGTATCACCCCTATCGTTGAAGCCGTGCAAAAAATGCCGCAATTCGGCGAGCTGCGCGTTGAAACAGCGGATACTAATGAAGCAAAAGAGCTTTCTACCTTCTGCCGTAAATTCAGTGTGCCACTGCGTCAGGCGCTGCGAGCGGCTGGTAAGTTAACGCAGGATGAAGATCCTCGTCGTCCGGTGTTACACCTGTTTTTCCTGAAAAATGATTCAGTCTGGATCGGTTATTCCTACCCGAATAACAATTCGCCTTTCCATATGGGTATTCCACGTCTGCGTTCCCCATCCGATGCGCCAAGTCGCTCGACGTTGAAACTGGAAGAAGCATTTTATATGTTTATTCCGCAGGAAGATGAAGAGTACCGTCTGTGTTCTGGTTTGACGGCGGTCGATCTCGGCGCAAGCCCAGGTGGTTGGACTTATCAGTTAGTGCGTCGAGGCATGATGGTGTCGGCTATCGATAACGGCCCGATGGATGAAGCATTGATGGAAACCGGTCAGGTGAAACACATCATGGCTGATGGTTTTACTTATCGTCCGACCAAGAAAAATCCGTATTGGCTGGTGTGTGATATGGTGGAAAAACCAGCGCGAATTACCCATTTAGTGGCGCAGTGGTTCCGTGAAGGCTGTTGTCAGGAAGCCATTTTTAACCTGAAATTGCCGATGAAAAAACGCTATGCGGAAGTAGAACATAATCTGGCGGTGCTGAAAGAGTGGCTGGCTGAGCTGGAAGGTGATTATGTCATTCAGGCTAAACAGCTGTACCACGATCGTGAAGAGATCACCGTGCACGTTTACGATGAACGCAAATTAGCGCGTCGCCGCTCAGGTGCTTTTAACTAAAAGTTCGGTTCAAGTCGAAAAATTAAGGGCGCATCAGTGGCGCCCTTTTTTGATCTTGTCGATTACGTTGCTGGCGTATAGCGCAGATCTTTCAGATTAAACCCGAGCGGAATATCATCTTTTAAGCGCACCAGCTCTTGTGCTAATAAACAGGCTTCCCGATGTTGCTGTGCCATTAGCGCTTTCTTGTTTTCAGCAGCATCGGCATTTAGCAAGTTGGCTAAAGAACCATATTCCGCTAACAACTGTTGTGCTGTTTTCTCCCCGATCCCCGGCACACCTTTAATATTCATACCGCTGATGCCGGTGAGAGACCAAAAATCAACAAGTTGAGAAGGTAACAGACTGTATTGTTGTTGTACGAACGCATGATCCAGCCAGCGTTTGTTGAAATAGTCTCGGATCTGCAAGCCACTGTCGAGTAATTGGCAGAAGCCTTTATCGGTCGAGATCAATGTGGCCTGATGACCATTTGGCAGCAACGGTTTGACTAGCGTCGCAATCAGATCGTCGGCTTCGTCACTGTCTGAGACTAATGAATCAATACCCAGCTTAAATAGGGAGTCTTGCAGCTGATCGAGCCCTTGTCGTAGGGCTTCTGGCATGGCGGTGCGCCCTTCCTTGTAGGCGGGATATTTTTCTTTTCGCCAACCCGACACTTCACTGTCAAAGACCGCAATCACGTGGCTGGGGTTGGCTTCCTGCAAGATGGTTTTGACAGCACGTTGCATGGTGATATCTGTGGCAGCCAGTTGCGCTGCCACATCATCAATGTTTTGTTTACTTTGTGCGGAATGGATACGCCGGATTAAATTCAGCGCATCCAGTATGAGCAGATGAGCCATAAACTAAAGTTGGATTTCGTAGCAAGGCACATACGTACTGCCCGGCAGTTTCATACGTTTTTGTGCAATGAAATCTTGTAGCAGCTTATCCATCATATGCATCAGGTTGGCATCGCCGGACAACTTGAATGGCCCATGTTGTTCAATAGCTTTGATACCGCGATCTTTCACATTCCCAGCAACGATGCCAGAGAATGCTTTACGTAAATTGCAGGCCAGTTGCTCTGGTGGTTGTTCTCTGCTCAGATTGAGTTGTGCCATATTGTCATGGGTTGGCTCAAACGGGAGCTGGAATTCAGGATCAATATGCAAAGCCCAGTTGAACGAGTAAGCGTCGCCAATGGCTTTCCGATAATCACGGATATGCGGCATGGCACTTTTCATTGTCTGACCGACGGCTTCGGCATCATTGATAATGATTTGGTAATAACGCGTTGCCGCATCACCCAGTGTGGCGCGGACAAAAGAATCCAGTGAATGGAAGTAAGCTTCGCTGCTTTTCGGGCCCGTCAGCACCACAGGTAACGGATGATGCTGGTTAGCCGGGTTCATCAAAATACCGAGAATATAGAGCAACTCTTCTGCTGTGCCTACACCACCGGGGAAGATGATAATGCCGTGCCCCAAACGGACAAAAGCTTCCAGACGTTTTTCGATATCCGGCAAAATAACCAACTCAGTCACGATAGGATTAGGTGGCTCGGCAGCAATAATTGACGGTTCAGTTAACCCGACATAGCGGCGATGCTGGTAACGCTGATTAGCATGCCCTACGGCGGCACCTTTCATTGGCCCTTCCATGGCGCCTGGCCCACAACCGGTACAGATATTCAGTTCGCGTAAGCCGAGCTGATGGCCAACTTCACGGGAATAGTGATATTCCGCTTCGTTGATTGAATGCCCACCCCAGCAAACGACCATGTTTGGTACTTCACCCGTACGAACAGTTCTGGCATTACGCAATATGGAAAAAACCAGAGTGGTAATGTGGCTGGAGCTGCTTAGATTGAGCGAAAGATCGACTTCGAGTTTGTTACTGACATATAAAATGTCGCGCAATACTGAGAATAAATGTTCCTGCAGACCACGAATGATCTCGCCATCAACAAATGCTGATTGTGGAGCATTAAATAATTCCAGTTTTACGCCGCGCTCACGGCTGATGATATTGATCGAAAAATTTTGATGCTTTTCCAGGATCTCTTTTGAGGAGTCGGTCTTGCTACCACTGTTGAGAACAGCTAAAGAACAATTGCGATAGAGCTGATAAATTTCACCTGCTGCCGCTTGCTGAAGACGATCGACTTCCAGCTGGGATAACAGCTCCATGCTGCCAACAGGATTTACATAGGTGATCATGGTTGTATCCGAGAGTTAGAGAGTGATGATAATGCGGTCGCGCCCCGCATTTTTGGCTTCATATAAGGCTTTATCTGCGCGTTCAAAAGCATCAGTGATCCGATCGCCACTGCGGAACAAGGTGGCGCCCAATGAAATGCTGATGGAGATCCGCTCATCTTTGAAGCGGAACGGGATTCCCTTGATCACACTTCGTAGCTTGTCTAATGGCAGTTGAATGGAATCTTCGCTAATACCCGGTAGTAACACGACGAACTCCTCGCCACCAAAGCGAGCGACAAAATCGGTGTCACGTAATGCGGTGCTCAGCGCTCGCGCGATAACTTTGAGAGCTTTATCGCCAGCCAGATGACCGAACTGATCGTTGATAGATTTAAAATGATCAACATCGACAATCGCCAGACACAGCGGGGATTGATAACGTAACCAACGTTTGTATTCTAACGCTAAACGTTCATCCAATGCCGAACGGTTATGCAATTGGGTCAGCGTATCGACCTGCAATCGTTGCTGTTGTCGGTTCAGTCGATTTTTGTAATTCGCCGCATCTTCTTCAGTGGCTTTTAGTCGTTCAGTCAGTGCGGCAACTTGTTCGAGTAATTCTTGCTCTTTACGTTGTCGTAAGAAACGCTCTTGCAGCACCGCATCCATAATAACCAAATGCGCTGGAACAATGCGTTTGAGCTCGTTTAACGAATCACTGCTGGTGACCAACTCACGTAATTGACGCAGTTGGTCGGCTAATTTTTGATCTTGACCTTTATCTTCTTGCGCCAGATCTTGGGCAACACCCAGACAATTTTGCAGATCAGCATGGTTGATTTGCAGTTTTTCACCGATAGCATGCACAAAAGCAAACGACTGCGCGCGCTCGTAGCGGGCACCTTCAATGATCAGGGTAATTAATTCCAGACACAGTGGCGGTAGATCTTGGCAGCTAACACCATTTAATAACCGGCGACGTATAACCGCGAGTTTTTCTGCTGCTGGCCCGTGAAAATCAAGCTCAGTGATAAGACGCTGTAATTCGTCATGTAATTTACTGAGTAGACCGGG
>CAIZDF010000087.1 GCA_903931645.1 uncultured Tolumonas sp. | reverse complement strand
TAGGCTGAGTCCGAAGACATACATCAAAGCAAATGTCCCCAGCAAAGAAATAGGCAAGCTCAACGCTGGGATCAAGGTGGCTCGAACATGACGTAAAAAAAGCAATATCACCATGATGACTAAGCTAATAGTCAGCATTAATGTTGCGGTAACATCATGAATAGCAGCTTTGATCAAAATAGAACGATCGTTAAGCATTTTAATATTGATCGAACCAGGCATCTGAGACTGTAACCGTGGCAATAGCTGATGGATCTCATCAAGTGCTGACACAATATTGGCACCAGGTTGTCGCTGAACTCGCAGTACAATTGCGGAATGACCATTCACAGCACTGTAGTTCATGGTGTTTTCAATACTATCTTCAACTGACGCAATATCAGAGAGATGTACTACCTTTCCACCGCGTGTTGCTATCACTACTTGCCCAAAATCGGCTGCATTCATCAAATTTCCGGATGTTTGAAGCATGATCATTTGTCGTTTGCCATCCAACTCGCCAATCGGTGTGTTAGAGTTTGCTGCGGCAAGCGCTGAGCGAATTTCTTCCAGTGTTAAATTTGTCGCTGCTAATTTATCTGGATCAATACCAATGCGTACCGCATAGCGTTTTTGCCCAATCACCACAACTTGTGCGACTCCTTTAATGGTCGATAATGCGGGTGAAATTAGGTCATCAGAATATCTATTAAGTTCTGACAATGGCATAGATGGCGAATCAATACCGATAAAGACGATCGGTGCATCAGCCGGATTAACTTTACGAAACGATGGAGGGGTCGTCATTTGTGACGGCATTTTTTTCATCGCCTGATAAAGCGCAGCCTGTACATCAACTGCGGCCGAATCAATATTTCTGGAAGGATCAAACTCAAGAATAATAGTTGTTGCACCTTGTAAATTATTAGATGTCATTGTCACGACACCCGGAATGGTGGAAAGCTGTTTTTCTAATGGGGTTGCAACAGAAGATGCCATCGTTTGAGGACTAGCGCCTGAAAGTGATGCACTCACTTGGATGGTAGGTGTGTCGTAATTGGGTAATGCGGCTATTGGTAATTTAAACCAGCACACAGCACCCGCTACCATGACGGCCAACCACAACAACATCACACCAATAGGTCTTTGCAAGCATAGTTCGGACAATTTCATTTATTATGTCTCGCAACAGGCGCAGCCGTATTTTCGGCTATCGATACAAGCATGCCTGGACGCAGCACCGAAGCGCCTTCAGAAACCACTTGCATACCAGCAGACACGCCCTCGACAACAGCCATCTCTTGTTGAATTCGCAGTAATTTGATTGGTAATGTTGATACGCGATATTTCTTGTCTATAACAAAAACAAAGTAACCTTCTGGACCATTTTGTACGGCTTGAGGAGGAAGAACCACTGAGTTAGGTGTGAAGCCAGTATCAAGAGTGATATTTTGATAAAGTCCTGGCCACAAAAGATTACTAACGTTGTCAAAAGAAGCTTTGAAATTGATAGTCCCACTGTCAGTGTTAACGCTATTGTTAATAAAGTTCAATTTTCCAGAAATCCGTTTTCCATTGGCATCATTTACCCAAACCCTTACTGTACCTGTAG
>CAIZDF010000086.1 GCA_903931645.1 uncultured Tolumonas sp. | reverse complement strand
TCAGTGCTTCTTCGACTAATGTTTTCTGCTGCTGCAGATGCAGCGACATATACCCGACTGCGGGCGCCGCTGATGCCGGACGACCTACATAATTCAGATAAACTGAAGATGGGATCACCCTTCTCATTCTATGCTGGCAGTTATACCAGGCGCCCTGATTTTTAGGCTCTTCCTGGCACCAGACAAAATCTTGCACGTGTTCATAAGGCCGCAGGATCTCCCGCAGTTCCTCTTCTGGGAACGGATAAAGCTGCTCAATACGGATAATGGCAACCGCTTTGTTATCCGATTTCCGACGCGCTTCCAATAAATCGTAATAGACCTTACCGGAACAAAGCACAACGCGTTGTACCCCTTCTGGTGGAATATTATCGACTTCTTCAATCGCGTTTTGGAAACGACCTTCCGCCAACTCTTCTAACGATGAAACAGCTAACGGGTGTCGTAACAGCGATTTTGGTGTAAAGACCACTAGTGGGCGACGCATCGGACGTAACATTTGTCGACGCAATAAATGATAGATCTGCGCAGGCGTGGTCGGCATACAGACTTGCATATTATGTTGCGCACACATCTGCAGATAACGCTCAGGGCGGCCTGACGAGTGTTCAGCACCCTGCCCTTCATAACCATGCGGTAACAGCAATACCAACCCACATAAACGGCCCCACTTCTGTTCACCTGAAGAAAGGAACTGGTCGATCACCACCTGTGCACCATTGGCAAAATCACCGAATTGCGCCTCCCAAAGTGTCAGGCCATCCGGTGTTGCGGTGGCATAACCGTATTCAAAAGCCAGCACAGCTTCTTCCGACAAGACGGAATCATAAACACGGAATGGCGCTTGTGCCGGATCAATGTTCATCAGTGGTGTATAGGTCGAACCATCAGTCTGATTATGTAACACAGCATGACGATGGAAGAAGGTACCGCGACCCGAATCTTGTCCGGTTAACCGCACTGGATTTCCATTCATCAGTAAAGTGGCATAAGCCAAATTCTCAGCAAAACCCCAGTCGGCCATTTTTTCCGTTTTGCTCATCAGCAGACGGTCTTCATACACCTTCTGCACACGAGACTGCAAAACATGGGTATCAGGGTAGCGACACAACTTGGCTGCCAGATCACTTAATTTATCCAGCGGATAGGTTGAGTCATACGCTTCCTGCCAGTCATGACCAAGGAACGGCGTCCAGTTCTGATGCATCGCAGACATGGGGCGCCATTCTTTGACCACACATTCGCCACGGTCCAGGGCCTGACGGTAATCGGTCACCATCTGGTTACCGGCATTTTCGTCAATGACACCTTCTTTCACTAATTGCTCAGCGTAGAGTTGGCGTGTCGTAGGATGTTGACGAATTTTTTGATACATCAATGGCTGTGTTGCAGTTGGTTCATCCGCTTCGTTATGACCATTTCGGCGATAACAAACCAGGTCTATGACTACATCACGATGGAACGTATTACGGAAATCGATTGCGAGTTTGGTCACCCACAGCACTGCTTCCGGATGATCGGCATTCACATGGAAAATAGGCGCCTGTACCATTTTGGCGATATCGGTACAGTAACGGGTAGAGCGCGTATCTTTCGAATTGGAAGTGGTAAAGCCAATCTGATTGTTAATAACAATACGAACCGTGCCACCAACACCAAAACCACGGGTCTGTGACATGTTAAAGGTTTCCGCGACAACACCTTGCCCGGCGATAGCAGAGTCGCCGTGAATGGTGATCGGTAATACTTTATTGAATTCATTGTCATGCAGACGTTCCATTCGGGCACGAACAGAGCCGATAACCACCGGATTCACAATTTCCAGATGCGACGGGTTGAACGCCAACGCTAAGTGAACATTGCCACCTTCGGTCGCAAAATCAGAGGAGAAGCCCATGTGATATTTCACATCACCGGTTCCCCAAGCATCGCCATGATGACCCGCAAATTGATCAAACAGCTCTTTCGGGCGTTTACCCAGCACGTTAACCAGCATGGTCAGTCGGCCACGGTGCGCCATACCAATGACGATTTCTTTATGCCCGGTAGCACCCACCTGACGAATAATCGATTTCACCATCGGGATCAGCATATCGCCGCCTTCCAGCGAAAAGCGTTTTGCGCCGGGGAATTTCGCACCGAGATAACGTTCCAAACCTTCGGCGGCGGTCAATTCCTCCAAGGCTTGTTTTTTCGCATCGGCTGTCCATTTCGGACGTGCGTCCACAGATTCTAAACGTTCCTGGATCCAGCGTTTTTCCAGCTGCGAAGTCATGTGCATAAACTCCGCACCAATCACATCACAGTATGTATTTCGTAATGACGCCAGCAGATCGCGCAATGTCATGCGTTCCTGATTAGCCAGGAAACTACCAATATGAAATTCGCGATCTAGATCGGCGGTATCCAACTGGTAATATGAAAGCTCCAGCTCAGGGATCACCGGATTAGTGGTCAACCCCAGCGGATCCAGATTGGCGTATTGATGACCGGCATAACGATAGGCATTGATGAGCTGTAACACATGGAATTGCTTTTGATCTAAAGCAGCATTGCCAGCAACACTGACTGCACGTCGGGGCTGT
>CAIZDF010000085.1 GCA_903931645.1 uncultured Tolumonas sp. | reverse complement strand
GATGTTGCTCTACTCCTTGTTGCATCTCACCGGTTATGACCTGCCACTGTCTGAGCTCAAACAGTTCCGCCAACTGCATAGCAAGACACCAGGCCACCCGGAATACGGTTATGCACCGGGTGTGGAAACCACCACCGGACCACTGGGTCAGGGCATTGCCAATGCGGTGGGTATGGCACTGGCTGAGAAAACCTTGGCCGCACAGTTTAATAAACAGGGACATGACATCGTTGACCACTACACCTACGCCTTTATGGGTGATGGCTGTCTGATGGAAGGCATCTCGCATGAAGTCTGTTCGTTAGCTGGCACGTTAGAACTGGGTAAGCTGATTGCGTTTTGGGATGACAACGGTATCTCGATTGATGGTCATGTGGATGGCTGGTTTACTGATGATACCCCTGCTCGTTTCCGTGCTTACGGCTGGCAGGTGATTGACTCGGTGGATGGTCATGACCCGCGTGCACTCGATGCCGCCATTCGCGAAGCAAAAGCCAACTCTAAACAACCGACGCTGATTTGCTGTAAAACCATTATCGGTTACGGTTCACCGAATAAATCCGGCAGTCACGATTGCCACGGTGCGCCATTGGGCAAAGATGAAGTCACTAAAGTGCGTGAGTTCCTGAACTGGCCCCATGCACCGTTCGAAATACCTGCTGATATTTATCAAGCTTGGGATGCGAAAGCCCAAGGTCAACAAGTTCAACAGGAATGGAACAAACAGTTCGCCGTTTATCAGGAAGTCTTCCCACAAGAAGCTGCTGAACTGTTACGTCGAAGTAGCGGTACGTTAACCGCCGATTGGGCGGATAAAGCCAATGCCTACATCGCGGAGCTGCAAGCGAACCCTGCGAACATTGCCAGCCGTCAGGCCAGCCAAAAAGCCCTCAACGAATACGCGAAAATCTTACCTGAACTGTTAGGCGGCTCTGCGGATTTGGCCCCATCCAACCTGACCCGCCACACCAGCGCACTCGACGTTTCCGCTGAAACCCCGCAAGGTAACTATATGCACTACGGGGTGCGTGAGTTTGGTATGTCAGCGATTATGAATGGCGTGACCCTGCACGGTGGTTTCATCCCTTACGGCGGCACCTTCCTGATGTTTATGGAATATGCGCGTAACGCGGTGCGGATGGCGGCACTGATGAAGCAACGCTCAATTTTTGTCTATACCCACGATTCGATTGGCTTAGGCGAAGATGGCCCAACCCATCAGCCCGTCGAACAACTGGCAAGCCTGCGCTTAACACCCAACATGGAAACCTGGCGCCCATGCGACCAAGTGGAATCGGCGGTGAGCTGGAAGGCGGCGATTGAACGTCAGAATGGCCCGAGTGCGCTGATATTCTCACGCCAAAACCTGACCCAACAGCCGAGAACAGAAAGCCAAGTGCACGACATTGAGAAGGGCGGTTACATCCTGAAAGATTGTGATGGCACGCCGGAACTCATCATTATGGCCACTGGCTCAGAAGTGAGTTTGGCAGTCAACGCAGCCAACACCTTAACCGCCGAAGGCAAGAAAGTACGCGTCGTGTCGCTGCCTTGCACCGAGCGTTTTGATAAACAATCGGCCGAGTATAAAGAGCAAGTGTTGCCGAAAGCCGTGCGTGCTCGTTTGGCGATTGAAGCCAGCATTGCTGATTACTGGCAACGCTACACCGGCTTGGATGGTGAAGTAATTGGCATGACCAGCTTTGGGGAATCCGCACCGGCGGACCAGCTATTTAAGCTGTTTGGGTTCAGCGATGAGAACGTGTTAGCGAAAGCAAACCAACTCCTCGCGAAATAGCTCTGTCTGTTGTCGTTTGCCACATGATGTGCCTCAATCATGTGGCTTTTTTCACGCCCAAATTCATGCAAGCCATAGCTATTGTTGTTAGACGATGTAGCAACCCCGCATACTGATCAACTGATGTATTACCATAACCCAGCACGAGACCGTTTTGTGGCTCACAGCCATTACAAGCAAACGCGGAAAGCGCACTGACCGCCATTCCATAGGCTTTAGCGGCTTGTGCAATATGATGATCGGAATATTCAGCTGGCAATCTCAGCGTCAAATGCAAGCCTGCCGCACCACCCAAGATTTCATGAGGAATACGAAAATTCTCCAATAATGCGGCTTTTAACGCCATCTGCCGATCACGATAGAGTTTGCGCATTCGGGTCAGATGACGACTGTATTGCCCGCTTTGCATAAACCAAGACAAGGCCAGTTGTGTATGAATATTGCTGCCGCGCACCGTGTTGCCAATGTCATCATGCAACTGATGCATCACTCGCTCGGGTAACACCAAAAAACCGAGCCGTAAACCGGGAAACATGGTTTTACTAAACGAACCAACATACAAAACAGGCGGATCTTCCACCAGCCCTTGCATTGCAACCACAGGCAAACCACTGTGGCGAAACTCGCTGTCATAGTCGTCTTCAATAATCCATGCTTGATGCTGCTTGGCTTGGTGTAATAAATCGAGGCGCCGCTGCACAGATAACACGCTGCCCGTCGGGTACTGATGAGAGGGTGTGGTGTAAATCAGTGTCGGCTTGTGCTGTTGCCAATCGTCGGCACCCGCCAAAATGCCGGATGCATCAACAGGCATTGGATGTAACCGAAGCTCACCACCACGCATCGCGGTGCGCGCGCCTTGATAGCCCGGGTTTTCCATCCAGCCAATATCACCAGGGTTAGAAAAGAGCTGAACACAAAGATTTAGCGCTGCCTGCGCGCCATCGGTGATCACCACTTGCTCTGCCTGACAGCGCACACCTCGACTGATAGCCAGATGATTCGCTATTTCCTGCCGTAAAGACCGCTCACCTAACGGGTCACCATAATTTAATGCAGCAGCCGAGTTATGTTCAAAGGCATGATCGAAAGCCTTGCGCCATGCCTTAATTGGAAACTGAGCTAAAGCTGGAATACCGACCCGAAAGAGTTGTGACTTTGATGGAACGCGAATATCACCCTGCATAGAGGCGACCCGATCCGATACCGAAATTTTCGTCTCCGCAATCGGAGCGGCTGGTTGTAGCGCTATTGTGGCAACAACCGTGCCGCGAGTGTCAGCCAGCAAAAAGCCCTCTGCCGTCAATTGCTCATAGACCGACAACACTGTATTGCGTGAAATCGACAGGGTCTCCGCCAGTGAACGAGACCCCGGCAAACGACAACCTGCTGCGAGTGATTGCTGCAAGATCGCGGCTCTTAAACGCAAGTAGAGCTGGCGTTGTAATGATTCCGCCGATTTATGCCGATCTAACGGCGCATCAAGGCATCG
>CAIZDF010000084.1 GCA_903931645.1 uncultured Tolumonas sp. | reverse complement strand
TTTCCAACAATATGTTGGATCAATTGGTATGGAAACGGCTTACTAACTCACTTAAGCGATTAGACAGTTTCTGCAATTCTTTCGCTTGCACAGCTGAACTTTCTGTTCGGCCTTCAGTTGTTTCCGACAAGGTATGAATATCGGAAACATTTGATTCCATCTCTTTAACGGTGCTCTGTTGCTGGCTCAATGCGGTGGTGATTTGGGCGTGCATCGCCTGCACATCAGTTACGAGTTCTCTGATCTGCTGAATTTCTGTCGCGGTCTGTTGCACCAGTTGAATGCCTTTATCAGCGCTGTTTTTCGCAGAATTAACCCGGTTTACCGATTCGTCAGCGGCACTACGCAACACTTCAATCTTACGTTGAATATCGACCGTAGCATTTTGTGTACGGGATGATAACGAGCGAACTTCATCTGCCACTACCGCAAAGCCACGACCTAACTCACCGGCTCTGGCCGCTTCAATGGCTGCATTTAATGCTAATAAACTGGTCTGCGATGCAATGCCATTGATCACGGCTAATACACTGCTGATCTCATCAATTTGCGCACTGAGGTATGACATGGATTGTGCTGACTCAGTGGTATCCAACGCCAATTTTTCAATTTCGACTGCCGAGCGTTTCGCATTGTCTGAACCGGACAAGGTGACCTGATCAGCGACAGACATCGCATTGTAGGTCTCATGGCTGCTACGGGCGACTTCGTCAATGGATGCAGCAAATTCAGTCATGGCGCTGGCAATGGTTTGTGTCATACCTCGCTGCCCAGAAATACCGCTCAATACATCACTGGTTTGTTTTTGTAATTCACCAGACACTGACGCCAACTGCGCCGCTGCACCAGATACTTCAATTACGACACCGCGAATATTCGCAATAAATGAGTTAAACGCACGGGACAGCTCGCCAATCTCATCTGCTCGTTTTGCACTCGCCAGTTGGACATTCAGATCGCCTTCCCCTTTTGCTAACTCCTGAAAGGAATCTACCAGCTCACGCAATGGATTGATCAAACGACGCGCCATGGTTAAACCAAACAACACAGCAATTACCAACACAATCAATGCGATAACGACCGTATTTTTAGCGATAGAACTTAACATTTGTTGTTTATCGGCAAAGGCTTCATCAGTAGAAATTTCAGAAATGATAGCCCAATTCAGCCCCATCAATTTCATCGGCGCATAGGCTGCAATGACATCTTCGCCTGCAGCGCCTGGCGTGGTGATCACACCGGATTTGCCAGATAGAGCCAATGTGGCGGCTTCAGAATTATCCCGTTGCAACGCGACAGCGCTTTTGCGTTGCCGCATATCATTGATACGATCCTGCCAACCATTTTTTGCAATCTGGGTTAAATAGTTTGCTGGTGCTTCTAAGATACCGCGGCTTTCAGAACGCAAACGCTTATCAGCACCCAACAAATAAGCTTCACCTGTTTTGCCAAGCCCTACCTTTCCCCACTGCTTATTATTAGTCATCAATGTGGTAATTTGTGCTTGTGACACCTGAACAATCAACGAACCGACACGGTTATCACCATCAAAAATAGGTAGCGCCATAAATGCTGCAGGAGCACCATACGACGGCATGTAGGACTCAAAGTCGGTCAAAAAAACAGTTCCTGCATTTGCAGAACGCACAGCATTCCATGCTTTAGCAATACCAGAATCTTTTAACTGGCTGTTCGTCAGTGACATCGCAAAATCAGATTCTTTAAAAACTGAATACACCACCCGGCCATCGTTATTCACTAAAAACAAATCATAAAATCCAAACTCTTCCTGAACCTGGCGTAAATCAGGATGATATGCAGCATGGTACATATCATAACGCGCGGCAAATTTACCTTTTTTGGCGGCTTGATTTAGCAGCTGTTTAGAGCCTAACGGATTGGTATTCTGACTAATGTAATGTGATTGATAAAATAACGCCGGCTTATCTAAACCAGAAAAATAAGACGTCACAATTTCAGGTTTTATTGCAGGATCTAACTGCCGATAGTGGCCTAAATAGGTGTCTTTATAATAATCACCAATACTTTTTTGTTCCTGTTCATCTGGCTCGGCAAAGAGATCAAAACCATTAGAAAAATCGCGCATCGCCGTGATGGTATGCGAATTCATCGCAATACTCTGGGTAATCGTTTTTAAATTGTCGAAATAACTACCCAACTGATCGTGTTTCATCTCCCGCACAGCAACCAATTTTGCGGCGACTTGATCATACAAAGCACTGTCCATACGCTCTGAAATAGAGTAACTGATCACCCCTGTTGCACTAATAAGAGGCAAAACACCGATACCGATAATGGCTAATAATATACGCGTCTTTATTTTCATAGTGAGGTCTCTGTCAGCCGATGCTTTGAGGCTAATGATGTAGCCTTCATAAACTTGTTATTTTTTAAAGCAATATATACGCCAAGCTAAAATATAGCCGGTTTATAGCGCTATTATCGAAATAAGTAACATCAACTCAGATAAAAAGCCCATTTATAGAAAGTTCGACAAATGAATCCGCTAAAAAGCGGTATACATAGCGAGTGACGGAAGCCGTGTCATACCACCAGAAATCTCATTTTCAAAAATAATAGGCATAAAAAAGCAGGCAACCAGTGCCTGCAAAAAGGTGGAACTGAAAAGAGGGTTATCAAGCCGCAGCCGGATTATACCGACCGGGTTTATGATTCGTCGCTAACACCACATTCACGATGACCGCAGCAGACACCGACATTAGCAATACCGACCACGAAGTAATAAAAGCAGAAGAGAGAACAATAGTACAGTCGAGCCCCATCTGTACTTTGCCAGCACTAATGCCATAACGCTCTTGTAACCAAAGGCAGACAATATTAAAGCCGCCCAGACTGGCACGGTGCCGGAATAAGATCAGTAAACCAACACCAACCAAGAGACTCCCCATTAATGCGGCATAGATCGGGCG
>CAIZDF010000083.1 GCA_903931645.1 uncultured Tolumonas sp. | reverse complement strand
ATTGCCGAGGGGAGCATGATGGCTCCTTGTTTCAGGTATTGAAAATACAATTTAAGTGTAGTTCATTATCTGCGTTTATCCGTTGCTATGGTGTTTGTTTCTTGTGCTGTTTTACGCGCCAGATAAAGAAAATACAGCACCGGGATCACCACCAGTGTCAGCACAGTCGATGCAAACAAACCAAACAGCAGACTAATCGCTAACCCACTAAAAATCGGATCATCCAAAATAAAGGTGGCACCAATCATCGCGGCTAATGCCGTCAGAATGATTGGCTTCGCCCGTACCACGCCGCTATTGATCACTGCTTCAGCGAGTTTCACGCCTGCCGCGCGTTGCTGATTAACAAAATCAACCAACAGGATGGAGTTGCGCACGATAATGCCCGCTAGTGCAATCATGCCTATCATCGACGTGGCAGTGAATGGCGCACCCATAATGGCATGCCCCGGCATGACACCAACCAAAGTCAGTGGAATAGGTGCCATGATGATGAGCGGTACGCTGTAGGAGTTAAACTGTGCGACCACCAAAAAGTAGATCAACAATATACCGACGGAATAGGCGATGCCCATGTCGCGGAAGGTTTCATAGGTGATTTTCCATTCACCATCCCACTTAATAGCGACACCGGAAAGCCCGTCCGGTTGCCCAATTAACAACTGTTTCCACGCTGGATGTTTATCGTTCAATGTACTGGCGATTTCAGCCATACCGTAAAGAGGACTGTCGAGTTTACCGGCCATATCGGCGGTAACCATCACCATTGGTTGCATGTTTTTATGCATGATGCTGTGCGGTTTGCTGGTTTTATTCACCTGCACCAGTTCACTCAAGGCGATCGCTTTACCGGTGGCAGCAGGCAGCGTCAGACTTAACACGCCAAGTAGATCGACTTTTTCGCCATCCTCCAAACGCAGGCGGATCGGCTTGGCATATTTCTGATCGGGCGCATGCAGATAAGTGACATCCTCACCATTTAATGCGCCCGCCAGTGTTTGCCGGATCGCTGCTTCTGCAATACCGAGACGAGCTGCACGGGCGCGATCAATCGTGATCTGCCAATGTTGCTGTTGTGCGGGTACATCAACATCAATATCCACGATATCGGCGGTATTTTTGAAGGTATCCTGGATCTGTAAGGCGGCTTGTTCCCGCATAGCTTGTGTCGGGCCATACACTTCCGCCAAGATCGGCGACCACACCGGCGGGCCGGGTGGGATCTCGACCACTTTTAGTGTTGCACCCGCTTTTTGCGCTAGAGGCACTAACCGCTCCCGTGCGTCACGGGCGATCTGATGGCTGGAACGATCACGTTCATGTTTGCCTTGCAGATTGACTTGTAGGTCGCCGAGTTCCGCCGATTGCCGCATA
The DNA here is from genome assembly GCA_903931645.1 of uncultured Tolumonas sp. Taxonomy (GTDB): domain Bacteria; phylum Pseudomonadota; class Gammaproteobacteria; order Enterobacterales; family Aeromonadaceae; genus Tolumonas. The sequence continues at coordinate 7,198 of CAIZDF010000083.1, read as the reverse complement.
AAATAATGCCGCACCAAGCCATTAAAATTAATCGGTGCGGATGTACCGGCATAGATCTGCACTGAGGTTACTTCCGGTATTTGTTCAGCTTCATGTGCCAGTTGTTGTAATAGCGTCTGCGTTTGTTCCAGTGGTGTGCCTTCCGGCAGATCGACCATCACCTGAAACTCCGATTTATTGTCGAATGGCAGCATTTTCAGCACCACCAATTCAAACACAGGTAACGCCAGCGACCCCAGCACCAGCAAACCGACCACCAGTGCCAGTTTATGGCGCGCTTTTTTCGCATGTTCGCCCAACAGGAATGAACCCAGAATACGGCGCAGCAATCCGGTGGATTTATGTTCCGTTGAGCTAGATGCGCTGTGATGTGATTTCAATAGATGTAGTGCTAACCAAGGTGTGACGATAAAAGCGACGCCCAGTGAAATCAGCATGCCAGTACTAGCATTGATCGGGATCGGGCTCATGTATGGGCCCATCATGCCACTGACAAACGCCATCGGTAGCAGTGCGGCAATTACCGTGAGTGTCGCCAGAATGGTCGGGCCGCCGACCTCATCCACTGCCTGCGGAATAGCTTCTTTCCAATTACCGCCTGCTTGCTGATGCCGGTGGATGTTTTCCACCACCACAATAGCATCATCGACCAGAATGCCGATGGAAAAGATTAGCGCAAACAGTGAGATGCGGTTTAAGGTAAATCCCCACGCCCATGAGGCAAACAGGGTCATCGCCAGCGTCAGCACAATCGCACTGCCGACGACAGCGGCTTCGCGCCAGCCCATACTCAGCCACACCAAAATCACCACCGCACTGGTGGCAAAAATCAGCTTACTGATGAGCTTATTCGCTTTCTCATTCGCCGTTTGCCCGTAATCGCGCGTCAGGCTGACCTCAACTCCCTGCGGGATCAAAATGTTATGCACTTGTGCCACCCGCGCACTGACTGCCCGGCTTAAATCGACGGCGTTCACCCCAGGCTGCTTGGCAATTGCCAGCGTGACGGCGGGGTAGATTTTGCCTTGCTGGCTCATCCAGACATTGGCGTTTGGCACATCAGCACCGTCGTTGATGGTGGCTACATCAGCCAAATACACCGGATGCCCTTGCTGGCTACTGATAATCAACTGACCCACTTCGTCGCTGGAACCGAGAAACTCGCCGACTTGTAAGCTTACTTGTTGGTTATCCTGCGTCAGCGATAGATTGTTTTGCTGCTGATTGGCACTGTTTAACACCTGTGAAATTTGTGGCCAATTTAAACCAAACGCATTGAGTTTGGCCGGGTCAATTGTCACCTGCACGACCCGATCATGACGCCCAACTGTTTGGATCTGGCGCGTACCTGGCAGTCGCTTCAATTCGGTTTCTAGGCCATGTGCGATATGCGTGAGTTGTTCCGCCGTAATGTCGGCTTGTTTGCTCCATAAGGTTAAATTCAAGATCGGCACATCATCAATGGCGCGGGGTTTTACCAACGGCTCGCCGACACCTAAACCGGCGGGTAACCAATCTTTGTTCGAGGCCAGTTGGTTATACAAATCGACTAACGCTTGCTGACGCGGTTTGCCCACTTTGAATGCCACGATCAACATGGCGCCACCGGGTTGCGAGAAGGAATACAGGGTATCGATATCTTTCATTTCCGATAACACTTGCTCAGCAGGCAGCATCACCAACTGTTCCACTTCTTGCGAGCTGGCGCTGGGAAAAGGAATATATATATCAGCGAACGTTACCTCGATCTGTGGCTCTTCCTCTTTCGGTGTCACCAGCACGGCGGCAATGCCTAACAGTAAACCCACGATAGCCAGCAAAGGTGTGATAGGGGAATGCAGAAACTGACGGGCGATCCGCCCGGCGAGGCCGAGATCAGGGCGCATATTGGCCTCCCTGCCGTGCGATAACCGCATAGGCATCTTTGGCAATCACTTCACCAGCGTTCAAACCAGAAAGGATCTCGATTTGCCCGTCATAGTGGCGGCCTAACCGCACTTGGCGTAACACAAAACCATTTTTTTCCGCCAGATACACCGCCGACAATTCGTTTTGCCGTAACACCGCATTTTCTGGGATCAGCAGCTTTGGCTTGGTGTCTAATGGCATGGCTAATTTCACCCAACTGCCATTGCGCCAAACCGGCGTGGTTTGTTTGGGGAGATCCGCCCGTAAAGTAAAGCTGTGGCTGGCCGGATCAGCGAACTGAAATAGTTGATGCTGCGGCAGTGTAATGACCTGGCCATCAGGAAAGGTGATTTGTAGCGGCGTAGTCTCTTTTAACTGGCTGACGTAACGTGCCGGCAGCGACGCCACTACGCGCATGTTTTCGAAGGCATAACCGCTGAGTAATGGCTGGCCGGGGTTGACGGTTTCACCTAATGACACATGACGGGCGGATACCACGCCAGCGTAGGGGGCAACGATACGGGTAAAACCGAGATTTTCGCCGGCTTGTACCAGTTCAGCTCGCGCTTGCTTGAGCACACTGGCGGCGGCTTGTGCTTCTGTGGCGGCACTGTCGTATTCGCGGCGGGAAACGGAGCCTTTTTGGACTAAATCAACCAGTCGTAACCGTTGCCGTTCGGCATCGTTATAACGAACTTCAGCGGCTTTTACCGCTGCTTTGGCTTGGTCTTGCCCAGCAGTTTGTGAGGTGTTGGTGATTTCAACTAACAGATGACCACTGGGCACCACATCATTCACATCGACGCTGATGGCGCTTACCCGCCCACTGGTCTGCGCTGAAACTGTTCCCTGATCAATCGGCTCGACTCTGGCATCCATTACAAACCAGTCTGGCACATGAGATGGTTGCACAGTGAGTGTATCTGGCGCAGCAGGGGTCATCTCGGCATCCGCAGCGTTCATGCAGACTGATCCCGTACAAAGTATGAGGAGTACTAGAAAATGGCGCATGACCCAGCTCCTTTAAATTAGATAATTCTAATTTATATTCTTATGAATATCTTGCAACTACTACTTAGTTTAGTTGCGTTAGTGGTTGCTGAGAAAAATTACACAGGATGAATATTTAGGTTGGCAAGCCCAGTATTTAGCAGGAACGGCTATAGTTAATTAGATAGATCTAATTTAAAGGAGGGACATCATGACCGTCGATAAAGCAGTCCGCGCCTTTGCCGGGGCGATGGTTTTAATCTCGGTGGCACTGACTTACTGGCTCAGCCCATGGTTTGTGCTGTTAACCTTGTTTGTCGGGGCGAATATGATTCAAAGCTCTTTCACCGGATTTTGTCCGGCTGAAATGTTTTTCAGAAAAATGGGGCTCAAAGATTAAATATTCATTTTAGGGGAGGCCGAACCTGCTGGTTCAGCGCTCTCCTGACATACCAAATTCAATCGCTGCTTGTGTATAGAAAATATTGATATTTTCTTTTTTCAGTAATGCAAACATCAACTCAGCTTCTTCGGCGGTAACCGCCATGGTCACTTGTAGCGGTTGCTCGGTCAGTTCGAAAAAATGCACAGAATGCAGTTTTTTGTCGTGGCCAAAACCTTCACTGGCAGCCGTCAGTGTCGCGCCACGAATGCCGATCTCTTTCGCTTGTTCGAGTAGCCATAACGCCAGTGACTGACCATGTACAGAACGGTCTTGTTGTGTAAAGAACGTTAGCTTGAAGCCTTGCATAAGCACCTCCTAAGGCACACGTTGTAATAAGTTCATCGATGCCATGCCCAATAAAGTCATCGCCAGCGAACCTAATACATGCACAGAAATCGCGGCGCCTGCCCAAGCTAATCGGCCTTGTTGTAATAAGGTGGTAACTTCGGCGGAAAAAGTTGAAAAGGTAGTCAAACCGCCGAGGAACCCCGTGATCACTAGCAGACGCCATTCTGGTGGTAAACTGGGGTTACCGGCAAAAAAGGTGATTGCCAAACCGATCAGGTAACCACCGAGTAAATTAGCAGCCAATGTGCCCAGTGGAATGGTGGGGAACAGCGCATTCAGCCCCAAACCTAAAAACCAACGGCTGACGGCACCGGCAGATGCACCAAGACTGATGGCTAAAATCGAATACAACATGAACTGTCCTTAATATGAAAACCGGACAGGATGTGTATGACTAACCACCTGACCGAGAAATAGCGATATTTCAGCGCTGAATTAAGTATAGCTTTCGTCGGATTCCCTGACTACACGGTAACGTTTCGTGTTGTGCGAACAAAAAATGTCTTTGAAATGCGAAATTTTTTTCTGGTTAATTGTCGACGGATGTTTTTTCTGTCGGTAACGATTATGCTTAACCAGAACGTAACAATAAAAATAATTAGGGAACACACCGATGAGAATAGGTTCTTATTTCGTAATGGTTGCAGTTCTGACCATGATGACTGGGTGTGTTGCTTATGAGGATCCGTATTATCGGCATGATCAGCACTATAGACGGGTCTATCGAGTAGAGGATGACCGACGGTATCAACCAGTCTACCAGATAGAAGATAATCGGCGGTATCAACCGGTCTATCGGTTTGATGATAACCGAAGAAACCAACCAGCGTATCGGATGGATGATAATCGGAGGAACCAACCGGAGCATCGCATGGATGATAATCGGAGGAACCAGCCGGAGCATCGCATGGATGATAATCGGAGGAACCAGCCGGAACATCGGATGAATGATACCCCGAGAAACCAGCCAGTGCCTCAAATGAATAACGGTCAAGAGCGCAGGCCACTTCAACTTAATAATAGTGCGCCATCACAGCAGCATCCAGGACAGAAAAAAGAGTGTTCTCCGGAACAGAAAGACCGTTGCTAATCAGCGGTTATGTTTCTATTTTGCATATAAATTCACTATAGTTATCCCCCGTTTGCTTTACAGCCAAGCTACTGACAACTGTTCAGGGATGAGCGGCGGGGCTGAATTTCCAGAGAGGAGTGCATTGTGCTAGAAAGCTATCGTCAACACGTTGCAGAACGTGCTGCGCAAGGTATTGCGCCAAAACCATTATCAGCCGAACAGGTTGCCGCGCTGGTTGAATTACTGAAAAACCCACCGGCAGGCGAAGAAGCCGTATTACTAGAACTGCTGGCTGATCGTGTACCACCTGGAGTCGATGAAGCCGCTTATGTCAAAGCCGGCTTTCTGGCTGCGGTAACCAAAGGTACCGTAACCTCTCCGGTGATCAGTGCGGAAAAAGCGACTGAATTGCTGGGTACCATGCAAGGTGGCTACAACATTCAACCGCTGATCGATCTGCTGGATGATGCCAAATTGGCACCAATTGCGGCGAAAGCACTGTCGCACACCTTGCTGTTGTTTGATTCTTTCCATGACGTGCAGGAAAAACTGCAAGCTGGTAATGCGTATGCCAAACAGGTCATGGAATCATGGGCCAATGCCGAATGGTATCTGAACCGTCCGCAACTGGCTGACAAAGTCACCCTGACCGTTTTCAAAGTGACCGGTGAAACCAACACCGACGATCTGTCGCCGGCGCAAGATGCCTGGTCACGTCCTGATATCCCATTGCACGCGTTAGCGATGCTGAAAAACAGCCGCCCAGGTATTACCGCCGATCAAGAAGGCGCGGTTGGCCCAATCAAAACGCTGGACGCACTGAAACAGAAAGGTTTCCCACTGGTGTACGTGGGTGACGTGGTGGGTACAGGTTCATCGCGTAAATCAGCCACAAACTCGGTGCTGTGGTTCATGGGCGATGACATCCCGAACGTGCCAAACAAACGTGCCGGTGGTTTCGTACTGGGTGGCAAAATTGCGCCAATCTTCTTCAATACGATGGAAGATGCCGGTGCGCTGCCAATCGAGCTGGATGTCAGCAAAATGAACACCGGTGATGTCATCGACATCTACCCGTATGCCGGTAAAGTGACTGCACATGGCAGTGACGAAGTGATTGCTACTTTCGAGCTGAAAACCGACGTGCTGCTGGATGAAGTGCGTGCTGGTGGCCGTATTCCATTGATCGTGGGTCGTGGTCTGACCGACAAAGCGCGTGAAATGCTGGGCCTGCCTGCTTCTGATGTGTTTAACCGTCCGAAACCAGTCGCTGATACCGGTAAAGGTTACACACTGGCGCAGAAAATGGTCGGTAAAGCCTGTGGTGTTGCCGGCATTCGTCCTGGCACTTACTGCGAACCAAAAATGACCACCGTGGGCTCGCAAGATACCACCGGCCCGATGACCCGTGACGAGCTGAAAGATCTGGCCTGTCTGGGCTTCTCGGCAGATCTGGTGATGCAGTCTTTCTGTCACACGGCGGCTTATCCAAAACCAGTCGATGTGCAGACGCACCACACGCTGCCTGATTTCATCATGAACCGTGGCGGTGTTTCACTGCGCCCGGGCGATGGTGTTATCCATAGCTGGCTGAACCGTATGCTGCTGCCGGATACCGTCGGTACTGGTGGTGACTCTCACACCCGTTTCCCGATCGGTGTTTCTTTCCCTGCGGGCTCTGGTCTGGTGGCGTTTGCTGCTGCTACCGGTGTGATGCCATTGGATATGCCAGAGTCTGTTCTGGTGCGCTTTAAAGGCGAATTGCAGCCCGGTATCACCTTGCGTGATCTGGTACATGCGATCCCTTACCAAGCCATTCAGATGGGCCTGCTGACTGTTGAGAAAGCCGGTAAGAAAAACATCTTCTCGGGCCGTATTCTGGAAATCGAAGGTCTGCCACAACTGAAAGTGGAACAGGCATTTGAACTGGCTGATGCCAGTGCTGAGCGTTCTGCTGCAGGCTGTACCATCAAGCTGGATGAAGCGCCAATTGCTGAATACCTGAATTCCAACATCGTGATGCTGAAATGGATGCTGGCAGAAGGTTACGGTGATAAACGCACCATCGAGCGTCGTATCGCCGCGATGCAGGAATGGCTGGCTGATCCAAAACTGATGGAAGCCGATGCGGATGCAGAATACGCTGCGATCATTGAAATCGACATGAACGAAATCAAAGAGCCGATCCTGTGTGCGCCGAATGACCCGGATGATGCGCGTCTGCTGTCAACAGTTGCGGGCGATAAGATCGACGAAGTGTTCATCGGTTCTTGCATGACCAACATCGGTCACTTCCGTGCAGCCGGTAAATTGCTGAACCAGTTCAAAGGTCAGCTGCATACCCGTCTGTGGATCGCACCACCAACCAAAATGGATCGTGACCAACTGACCGAAGAAGGTTATTACGGCATTTTCGGTCGCGTGGGTGCGCGTAT
>CAIZDF010000082.1 GCA_903931645.1 uncultured Tolumonas sp. | reverse complement strand
CCACGACCAGCATGGTCATCACGATCTGAATAAAAAAGCAGCCTATATTCATGTGTTAACTGATGCCGCGACATCGGTGCTGGCGATTTTTGCCTTACTTGGTGGTTTGTGGTGGGGTGCGGCCTGGTTAGATCCGCTGATGGGGATTATTGGCGGTGTGGTGATTCTGGTTTGGGCTTGGGGTTTGGTAAAAGAAAGTAGCCTGATCCTGATTGATGCGAATACGGAAACCTCAATGCGGGCTGTTATTTTACAAGCTGCGGAAGAACATGATTTAAAAATAGAAGATCTGCATGTCTGGCGGATTGGTGAGCAACGTTATGCCGCCATTATTGGCTTGGCGGTATCTTCCGAGAGCTCAATTATTGCCTTACGACAGGCATTACAGCAGCAGTCGCGTTTGGTTCATCTGACCATTGAACAAGCGTTATAGCCCACAAACTTGATAATACTTTACATCCTTTGCTATCAGAGTCTTGTCTGGCCACTCAAGCTGAGTGATCATATGCGTAACTAATTTGAATGTTTATCTCTGGTCAGAGTTCAAGGATACAAAGGATGTCTCGGTTACGAGGATGGGTAGGGGTTGCAGTCAGCCTGCTATTGTTAGGTTTAGCCTTAAGTGTTTTATATCATCTGGATCATGAATATCGCTGGAATGATGTAGTCACTCATGTGCAGGAAGTTCCGGGCTCTTTATTGTTCAGAGCACTTATTTTTACTTTTCTGAATTATCTATTACTTACTGGTTACGACTGGATGGCGATCCGTCAGGTTGGAGCTAAAGTACCTTATCAGAAAGTAGCTCTGACCTCTTTCATTGGTTACACCTTTTCCAATACGCTTGGTTTTTCTTTATTAACCGGCGCATCGATTCGTTACCGTTTTTATACTGCAGCGGGGTTAAATCCAAGTCAGATTGCTCGGGTTATTGTGTTTTGCTCGGTGACTTTCTTTCTTGGTTTGTTTCTGGTCGGTGGTGTCGCATTATTGTTGGGCGTTAAAACGCTGCCTGCTGCATTACCGATCCCCTTGTGGCTGACTTCATCACTACAGGCGATTGGTGGCGCTTGTGCTGCGGTCGCGGTTGGTTATTTATTACTGTCCTTTTTCTGTCGTAAACCATTAGCTTGGCGTCATCATCGCTGGCAATTACCGACCTTTGCTCAGGCATCCAGTCAGTTGCTGGTGGCCAGTTGTGATTGGTTGCTAGCAGGTGCCATCTTCTTTAGTCTGTTGCCTGATACGCCGGGTGTTACTTATTGGTCAGTGTTGGCGGTATTTGTGGCGGCTAACCTGATAGGTGTTTTGGCGCATGTGCCGGGCGGGCTCGGTATTTTCGAGTCAATCGTCACGCTGGTGTTAAGTCCTTTTATGCTGCCTGGGCATATTCTCGGCGCCTTGATCCTGTTCCGTGTTATCTATTATCTATTGCCATTTTTGATCAGCCTGACGTTATTTGTCGGTATCGAAATGCTGCAACATAAAGATAAGTTAAAACAATGGCTGGCTCCGTTTCAGGGCTTAAATCTGGTGTTACCGCCGTTGTTGAGTATTGCGGTATTTATCACCGGTGCCATATTGCTGTTTTCTGGTGCCACACCGGCTGTTGATACTCGCTTGCTCTGGTTACAAGATGTATTGCCGTTACCTTTGCTGGAAGTTTCGCATCTGGCTGGCAGCTTGATTGGTTTTGCGTTGCTGCTGTTGGCGCATCGTCTGCAACGTCGTTATGACGCGGCTTTCACGCTCACTTCACTGTTACTGGCTGCCAGTACAGTCTTCTCACTATTAAAAGGTTTGGATTGGGAAGAAGCCTCTTTATCTGCCTTGATCCTAGCTTGTCTCTTACCTTGTCGTCACTTGTTCTATCGTAAAGGTCGTTTGCAAAATGAACCTTTTTCGCTGAACTGGACGCTGGCGATATTAGCGGTTCTGTTGGGTACGGTATGGCTGATTTTCTTTTCCTATAAACATGTCGAATACCGTAATGAATTGTGGTGGGAATTTACCCTGTTCCACAATGCGCCGCGTGCAATGCGTGCGGGGGTGTTGGTGGCTATCGTAGGTTGTGCTTATGGCTTGCACCATTTATTGCGTCCGATCCGCATGCAACCCGATCTGCCTTCGCAGGATGAACAGCTGTTAGCGTTTAATCTGGTTCAACGTTACGGTCGCACACAAGGTTATCTTGCGTTGTTAGGCGACAAATATCTGTTGTTCCATCCAAGTCGCGAAGCCTTTTTGATGTATGGCATGGAAGGTCGTAGCTGGATTGTGTTGGGTGATCCGATCGGGCCGGAAGAGTATTACGATGAGCTGTTGTGGCAGTTCCGCGAACTGTGTGACAGCTACGATGCGTGGCCAGTTTTTTATGAAGTCAGTAATGAATATTTGCCGCATTATCTTGAGTTGGGTTTAACGCCACTGAAATTAGGCGAAGAGGCCATTATTGATCTGAGTAAATTTACCCTGGAAGGTAGTTCACGTAAGAGCTTGCGCCAGACGTATGCCAAGACACAACGTGATGGTCTGAGTTTCCAATGGGTTGATGCGGCTGATGTACACACTTATCTGCCACAACTGCAAGCCATCTCGGATGCTTGGATGGGCGAAAAGCAGGTTCGGGAAAAAGGCTTTTCGGTTGGACGTTTTGAAACGGATTATCTGTGTCGTTGTCCATTGGCACTGGCTTGGTGTAATGGCGAACCGGTTGGTTTTGCTAATGTCTGGACGACGGACAGTAAAACCGAGTTATCAGTGGATCTGATGCGTTATGATCCCGAGCGCTCGCCGGGCGGGGTAATGGATTTCTTGTTCATTGAGTTACTACAATGGGGCAAAGCACAGGGTTATCGTACCTTTAATCTGGGTATGGCTCCAATGTCTGGTATGTCGCGGCACCCGCTGGCTTCTTACTGGAATAAGCTGGGGCAGTTGCTGTTTGCCAAAGGTAATCGCTTCTATAATTTCCAAGGCTTGCGCCGCTTTAAAGAAAAATATCAGCCACAATGGCGACCGAGTTATCTGGTGAGTCAAGGCGGGTTGCGTTTGCCTCGTATTCTGGCCAATACTGCCTCGTTAATTAGTCGTGGCATGTTAGGTACTATTCGTAAGTAGGAGTTTTAATGGTGATTCGCTGGTGCATTAGTGCATTATTGATGTTGTGTTCTCTGCAGCTGTCGTTTTCTGCGTCAGCTGCAACGCCAGTTGATGATTTAGAACTGGATACATTGCCGGTGACACAAGTTAATCCGGCAGATAAAGATAAACCGATGGTGGTTTTTTTCTCCGGTGATGGTGGCTGGGCGGAATTAGACACTACGGTATCTGAGAATCTGGTCAAACAGGGGATGCCAGTCGTTGGCTGGAGTACGCTGACTTATTTCTGGAGCTTCAAGACACCAGAGCAGACTACCAAAGATTTTCAGCGGATCTTGGCGTATTACTCGAAAGCATGGCAACGGTCCCGGGTCATCTTAATTGGCTCTTCATTCGGTGCGGAAGCATTCCCATGTGCTGTCAATCGCCTGTCACCGGAATATCGTAAAATGATCGGTGGTGG
>CAIZDF010000081.1 GCA_903931645.1 uncultured Tolumonas sp. | reverse complement strand
GACCCTGTTTTTGCAGCAGCAGCAGTGAGCGGCCTAGGTTAGTTGGGTCATTTGGTACGGCGATCTGTGAACCTTCTTTCAGCTCGCTAACCGCTTTGATTTTTTTAGAGTAACCGGCGATTGGGTAAACAAAAGTGTTACCTACAGCCACCAATTTGAAACCACGATCTTTGATTTGTGAGTCCAGATATGGTTTATGTTGGAATGCATTGACGTCGATGCTGCCATCATTCAGGGCTACGTTTGGTGTGGCGAAATCACTGAACTGGACGATTTCCACTTCCAGACCAAATTTTTCTTTGGCGATTTTAGCGGCTTCTTCGGCAACCTGCGTTTCTGCGCCAGCAATGGCACCGACTTTCAGGTGATTATCTTTTTTCTCGCCACAACCAGTTAATGCGATCCCGATAATGGCGGCACTTAAAATCGCTTTGCTGAATAAATTCATGGTTTACTCCTTGTTTTCATGATTACTGCGCGACTATCGGCAACAGCGTGTTTACTTTTTTACAGTGTTCATTGTTAGCGGTGATCAACGCGTTTGACTAAACGCTCACCAATGCTTTGAATCAGTTGTACCAAAATAACTAAGATAGCGACGGTGATCAGCATAATGGCCGGGTCAAAGCGCTGGTAACCATAACGGATACCGACATCGCCCAACCCGCCACCACCAATCGCACCCGCCATTGCGGAATAGTTCACCAGTGCAACCAGCGTGATCACCACGGCGTTTAAAATGCCGGGCAGTGCTTCCGGTAACATCACTTTACGGATGATCTGACGATGTGTGGCGCCCATCGCTTGTGCCGCTTCAATCAGACCAGCCGGGATCTCCATCAGTGCACCTTCCACCAGACGCGCCAGAAACGGGATCGCGCCAATCGCCAGCGGCACAATCGCGGCATTGGTGCCGATACTGGTGCCAATGATCAGGCGAGTCAGCGGAATGATCGCCACCAACAAGATGATGAACGGTACAGAACGGCCCACGTTCACAATGGTACCCAACACTTTGTTAAAGATGGGGTGCGCGGCAATTTGCCCTGGTTTCGTGATATGCAGGGCAATCCCCAGCGGTACGCCTAAAATGGTGCCGAACAGCGCAGAAGCGAACACCATCCACAGCGTTTCACCCAGCGCCAGTAATAACAACTCATGCATGCTGGTGAACATAACCTAATACCTCGACGTCGATCTGTTGCTGTTGCAGGTAAGCGATAGTCGCCTGTTGGGCGCTTTCATCACCTTGCAATTCCACGAGCAGGAAACCAAAACGGGAGTGCCCGATCTGTTCAATGCTGGCGCTTAAAATATTAACATCAATGCCAAACTGGCGGCTGGCATGGGAAATGGCTGGTGTATCGATGGTATTACCGCTAAAACCTAACCGCAGTAATGGGATCTGCCCGTCGCTTGCAGTTTTATGCAGCCGTTCGCGATACGGTGCCGGGATCTCCAGATGCAGACTGGAACGAATGAACTCGCGTGCCAGCGGGGCTTTAGCATGGGCAAAAAACCAACCCACTTCGCCCTGTTCAATGATGCTGCCTTGATCGAGCAGTGCTACTGAGTCGCAGATACTCTTCACCACACCCATTTCATGCGTGATCAGCAAAATAGTAATGCCCAGTTTCTGGTTGATCTCTTTGAGCAACGCCAGAATTGATTGCGTGGTTTGTGGGTCAAGCGCGGAAGTGGCTTCATCACACAACAGTACTTTCGGAGCCGGGCCTAGTGCACGGGCAATGGCGACGCGTTGCTTCTGACCGCCGGACAGTTGTGACGGATAAGCTTTGGCGCGATGCGTTAAACCGACCAGCTCCAACAGTTCATTGACGCGTGCAGTGATTTTCTCTTTTGGCCAGTTGGCCAGCTCTAACGGTAACGCGACATTCTCAAACACGTTACGGGATGAGAGCAGATTAAAATGCTGGAAGATCATACCGATATTGCGGCGAGCCAGCGTCAGCGCCTGCTCGTCCAGCGCAGTAAGATCAACACCATCGACTTCCACACGGCCCTGTGTGGGACGTTCCAGCAGATTAACACAGCGGATCAGGGTACTTTTACCTGCTCCGGATGCACCAATTACACCGACGATCTGGCCGGCGGGAACATCGAGTTCTATACCTTTCAAAGCGTAAAAGGCGCTTTTTCCTTCGCCATACACTTTTGACAGGGAAGATAACTTAATCATAAGGGAACCGTTATTTACTCAAATATCCACCATTAGCTGGTGGTCATAGAAATTCAGACTGAATAGCGATGTATTCTCAGGCGATCATGCTACGAGTCATCCTGGTGCATGTCAACGGACATTTGGATGTTTAGACGTCTAAAATTGGAAATCATTATGCGAAAAACAGATATAGGCGGTGATAAAACCCAAATAGCACCGCCTGCAATAACAGACGGCGCTCGATGCTCTTCAACGCCGTTGTGCCAGCAATTCCCGCCAGGCGGCTGGTAAATGACGTTGTAACTGGTGCTGGATTTTAGCTTCATGGCGCTGCCAGAGCAGCCCTAACCAGATAATACCTAAGCCAATCAACGACAGTATGAAAGGAAAAATTAAACTGTCTTGGAACAGATCCCACGCCAGATAACCGAGATAACCAGCCACGCCCATTCCGCCAAATATGGCAAATACCCGGCGTCCAATCATGCCGCCGACGGTGATCAGTAACAGATTGATCAGGCAGTAGAGAAATTTGTTTAGTTCGCTATCGGAATGCTGCATGGATAAGCCACCCCAAAAGGCCATGAGACCGAACAGGTAGATCCACCAGGCAAAATCGAGCGTATGCCGCGTGCGCAGATCGATATAAAAGGCGAGAGCCAGCATTAGCAAACCGACCACCATGGAAACCATTTCCCGGCGATGCCAGTTGTAATCCTCATCGTGGAACAAGAAGGGAGTCAGATCCATACTCAGATACCACAACACCACCGCCAGCGGCATTACCATGAAGGGTAGTCGGTAACGCCAGAGTAAAATGGCGCCAAACAGTAAGGTGCCGAGTTCCATCATTAGCCAGCGCCAGTCGATGTAACGATGAAAATCGCGGTATTCGGTATGTGAAGCATCCCAGTAGCCCAATTTGGCCTGCAGGCCATAAATAGCCAGCGGCACCATAGTCACGGCTAATGCGGCCAGTAGACCGGCTGGAATAGGCTGGCGTTGCTGCCACAACAGCCAATCGGCCACCAGACAAGCGGCGATACCATAACCACAGGCAATCAGGAAAATACCGATGCCGCCAAAGG
>CAIZDF010000080.1 GCA_903931645.1 uncultured Tolumonas sp. | reverse complement strand
TAGTCTCGCATAGGTTGTATCCTCTTTACTTTTGGTCGAGCAAAGAAGTTATACCGTTGTCACGGTCAAACCTATGCGAGTCACCCCAGCTTAGCTGGGGGTTTATCAATGTTTAATTACTACGCGATGCGCGCGAGCAATTTCCAGATGCCAGCTTTCGCTATAGTAAAACTGCTGATGGTAGCACCGTAGATTTTCAAGCAACGGATCAAACGTTGTTACCGCAAATAAAAAGCTGGTTAGCGCAGCAACAAGAAACCTTGTTTATGGCTTATCTCGATCAACATTACTATAAACGCCATGATGGTAATAATGGTCATTTGATCCGCCCGGATCATGTTCGGATCGCGACTGACAGTAGCCCGGAATTGCAGGAAACAGCGCAAGCGTTGCAGCGCATGATCCTCAGCTCGGCGTCTGAAGAACAAAAACAGCGTTATCAGAATGATGAAAAATCGTTAGTGGTCGCAGGTTTATTAAATTTCGTACAATCGATCCCGTACGACCCACTGGAAACCGCGAATGGTCAGCGTGGGGTTGGTTTTCTGATGCCTGAACAAGTGCTAGCGCAAAATCGAGGCGATTGTGACAGCAAAAGTACACTGCTGATGTCATTGCTGATGGCACTTTATCCAGATTTACCGCAGGCGATTGTCTATGTGCCAGATCATGCGTTCTTAGCGATCACGTTATCACGACGGGCAGGCAATGAAGAGACCATCAGTATAGATGGTCAACCGTTTATTCCGCTGGAAGTCGTTGGCCCGGCAGAGATCCCGCCGGGGATAGCGGGAGATAAAAGTCAGTTATACATCCGCAATAATCAGTATCAATATGAACGGGTTCAGCTTACAACTACAAACTCAACTCCTAACTGATAAACACCATCCACTTTATCTGCGCGAATAATTTTAGCCTCGGCAACAAACGGCGGCAGTGCATTACTGTTGGTCGACAAACTCACACTCAGTTGTTCACCAACGGTAAAAACAGCGGCCACTTCTGCTTCAATCGACATCCCATTGGCACTGAGATCACGACAAGTTGCAGTAATCCGTTCTGAACCACGCACCAACGTGACAGGTGCATTGATCACCATGCGCATGAAGGTACGGCGTTCCCGGGTAGTCGTCAGCATAGTGTTCTCCTCGAAAAAAGATTAAAAATCAGTCATGGCTTCTGTAAACTCAACCGAATACGATCAAAAACTAGCACCACTCAACCGTTCCGTCACTGGTTTTACCCCAGTTTCGTTACTAGAATAACGTTTCGATACTAAAATAAGATTGTTTCTCAAACGGGGTGCGGGCGTCCGCTGAGATCACACCCGGTGAACCTGATCCAGCTCATACTGGCGTAGGGATTTGAGATAAGCCACGGTATGCCGTTTCTGTTACAAACGATTGACGCCCGTTCTGATCATCCTGTTGTTTCAATAAGGTTCATGATGAACCGTTAGAATATTTTATGGAGTACAGCATGCGTCTTTCCTGGTCATTATCTCTGGCTGCCGCTTTATTCATTGCCTCTGGGTTTACTCAAGCTACCGAAACAAAACCGGTGTTAACTGTTTATACTTACGACTCGTTTGCCGGTGAATGGGGCCCAGGCCCGAAAATCAAACTCGCCTTTGAAGCGGAATGTAATTGCGAGTTGAAATGGGTGAAACTCGAAGATGGCGTGGCAATCCTCAATCGTCTGAAGCTGGAAGGTTCACACAGCAAAGCCGACGTCGCACTGGGCATGGATGAAGCCATGTTAGCCGATGCCCATAACAGTAAACTGTTTACACCACATCACACCGATCTGAAAAGCTTAAGCCTACCCGGTGGTTGGCAAGACAACACCTTCCTGCCCTTTGATTATGGTTATTTCTCGTTTGTATATGACAGCAGCAAACTGAAACAGCCACCGCAAAGCCTGAAAGAGCTGGTCGAACGCAACGATCTGAAAATCATCTATGAAGATCCACGTACCAGTACACCCGGGCAAGGTCTGTTGATGTGGGTAAAACAGGTGTATGGCGATAAAGCGCCTGCTGCGTGGGAACAACTGGCGAAAAAAACCGTCACCGTGACCAAAGGTTGGAGCGAAGCTTATGGCATGTTTCTGAAAGGTCAGTCTGATTTGGTGCTCTCTTACACCACGTCACCGGCCTATCACCGTCTGGCGGAACATAATCTGCAATATCGAGCCGCCTTGTTCAGTGAAGGGCATGTACGTCAGGTAGAAGTGGCCGCCCAATTGAAAACGGCCACGCAACCAAAACTGGCACAGCAGTTTATGCAATTTATACTGACTGATCGCTTCCAGAATCTGATCCCGGAAGGCAACTGGATGTATCCGGTCACCAATGTGGCATTGCCAAAAGATTTCAACCAAAACGAAACGCCAGCCAAAACATTACCAGTGGATGCCAAAAAACTGGCTACGCAACGTAAAGTTTGGGTGAAAGAATGGTTACAGGCTGTCAGCCATTGATGCTACGCCGTTTCTGGTGGGTCTCGGGCGGTCTGGTGGCCGCCCTGATTTTATCTGTAACGCTTGGCCCATTGGCGGCACTGTTAAGTCAGCCGGAAACCAGCGCGCTCTTATTATGGCAAGACAGCTATCTGACGCATGTCGCTTGGTTTAGCCTCAAACAAGCAGCTCTTTCTGCGCTGCTGAGTTTGCTGTTGGCTATTCCACTGGCTAGGGCGTTGTTCCACCGTCAATTCCTCGGGAAAGCACTGTTATTACATCTGTTTGGGTTATCGCAGGTGTTACCGGTTATTATCGCCCTTTTCGGACTGGTCGCCGTGCATGGTGCGCAAGGGTGGCTCACGCAACTGATGCGGCAAATCGGCCTACCACTACCTGATTATCTGTTTGGTTTATCGGGCATTCTGCTAGCACATGTCTTTTTTAATATGCCGCTGGCAACCCGCTGGTTGGTACAAGCATTAGAACAAATTCCGGCCAATCATTGGCGCCAAGCCGCTCAGCTGGACATGCCAGAATGGAGCCGTTTTTGCTGGTTGGAATGGCCTGCAATGCGCCGTCTATTACCCGGCTTAGCCAGCCTGATCTTCATGCTCTGTTTTACCAGTTTTACCATCGTGATGGCGCTAGGCGGCGGCCCGCAAGCGACCACACTGGAAGTCGCCATTTATCAGGCATTGCGCTTTGATTTTGACTTGGCCTCTGCCGGACAACTGGCGTGCTGGCAGCTGTTATTGGGTACACTCGTGGTGCTCAGTTATGGTTGGCTAAAACCTGCAACCGCGAGTCTGTCATCGTCGCATCAACCGGTATGCCACTATCAACGCCATGCGCTGTTACCGGATTGTCTGGCCTTAATGTGCGGTTTAGGTTTGTTCCTTCCCCCTTTGGTGGCGATTGTCTGGTATGGCCTGCAAGCCTTGTTTGATCTGGCATGGCAACAATCGATGCTGCTGCGCACCACCTTACAGTCATTACAAATTGCGATAAGTGCAGGTACATTAGCGCTGGTTTTTAGTATTGGTTTGTTATTGAGTTGCCGCCATCTCACTGTGCGTCGTCAGTCGCCACGCTGGGGACGCTTACTTGCAGGCACCGGGTCGTTGATTTTGCTGATCCCCACTTCGGTGCTCAGTACCGGCTTATTTATTTTGCTGCAGGAAAAAGTTGATCTGTTTGCCCATGGTTTCTGGCTGGTCATGTTGCTGAATGCCCTCGCAGCGTTGCCCTATACGTTACGGGCATTACAAGAACCGATGGCCGATTTATTGCTCCGTTACGATCGACTGGCTGACAGCTTAGGCTTAACCGGGTTTTGCCGTCTGCGTTGGTTGGAGTGGCCATTATTGTGCCGACCGGCAGGCCGCGCGTTGGCTTTGGGCATGATATTTTCTCTTGGCGATTTAGCCGCTATCGCTATGTTTGGCAGTGATGAGCTACAAACCCTGCCGTGGTTGCTCTATCAGCAGTTAGGGCATTATCAGATGGAAGCCGCAGCGGCAACCGCGCTCATTTTGTTGCTGCTGTGCATTACATTACTTTGGTTGGTGGAATGGCTGGCCAGCCGCACTGAACACCGCGAACCGCCGTCATTGCTGGAGTCATAATGTTATTGGTCGAACAGTTACAAACCCAACGGCAAGGGCGCCAGTTTGAGTTTTCATTGCGCCTGCAACCGGGCGAAATAGGCTTATTGCTGGGGCGCTCCGGTAGCGGTAAATCGACTTTATTGGAAATGCTCGCCGGATTTGTGCCGATCGCATCTGGAACCCTGCTAGCAGATGGTCAAAATATCGCGGCGCTGCCACCGGCCGCACGCCCATTTACCATGCTGTTCCAACAGCACAACCTGTTTGAGCATTTAACGGTGCGCCAAAATATCGGGCTTGGCTTACAGCTTAACCTGAAATTATCACGCCTAGAGCAAAACGCATTGCAGCTGGCTGCAGAACGATTACAGATCCGCGAACTGCTCGATCGCCTACCGACATCGCTCTCTGGCGGGCAGCAGCAACGGGTTGCGTTAGCGCGTTGTCTGGTACGACGGAAACCGTACCTGTTGCTGGATGAACCCTTCTCGGCACTTGACCCCGCTTTGCGGCAGGAGATGATGCAGGAGGTGCGAATATTGGCGACAGAACAACGCATTGGTGTGCTGCTGGTATCTCATCAACCACAGGAAGCGAAAGATCTGGCCGACTGGTTGGGTTTTGTCGATGACGGGAAACTGGCCTTTATCGCACCGATGGCGGCACTGCAGCAGCCACCCAGTGACGCTTTCGCCGCTTATTTGGGGCTGTAACGATGTTTAATGCCCCCTGAAACAGGGGGCAGGCAGGAAATTACAAATTTTCTTCGGCAAACGATGCCAATCGACTTCTAATAACGCCATTTAAGAAGATATTGGCGCCACCTTCAAAGTCTTTGAAGCGTTCCACAATATAGGTCAGGCCGGATGTCACCGGGGTCAGATAGTTAGAATCGATCTGCGCTAAGTTACCGGAGCAGACAATTTTAGTGCCTTCGCCGCAACGGGTGATGATGGTTTTCAACTGTGATGCAGTGAGATTTTGGCACTCATCCAATAGGACAAAGGTGTTTTGAAAACTACGTCCGCGCATGAAGTTCACCGATTTGAACTGGATGTTGGCTTTCTCCATGATGTATTGCAGTGAAGTTTCACGGCTTTCATCATGCTTGTGCAAGACTTCCGGCGTGTCGGTGACGGCTGCTAGCCACGGCAACATTTTTTCCTCTTCGGTACCGGGTAGAAAACCAATACTTTCCGCAATTTCCGGCGTGTTACGGGTTACGATAATCCGTTCATAAATACCGCGTTCAATCACCAGCTCTAACGCCGCTGCAACTGCCAACAGTGTTTTCCCACAACCGGCTGGCCCGGTCAGGATCACCAGATCAATAGTCGGATCGAGCAGCGCATCCAGCGCCATGCCCTGATAAATATTTTTCGGGTGCACGCCCCAGGCATGGCGGTTCATCAGCCGGTCATAACCAATATCTTTGATGAATAATTTACCGTCTTCGTGTTTTTGCACTCGCCCGGCAAAGGTTTGTGCCTCATCAATCAGATACTGATTGATGTGCGTCCCCGGCAAGATCGTTTCATCAATCTGATGATTCACATCACGGCCATAAGAGACTGTTTCACACTGGCCGACTTTATCCCAGAACGCGCCATCAATTTTTTGAAAACCTTTTGCCAGCAGGCGAATATCATCGATCAATTGGTCGGTGCGATAATCTTCAACCTTTTCCAGCCCAGCCCCTTTGGCTTTCAGGCGCATGTTGATGTCTTTGGTAACCAGCACTACTTCGCGATCTTTACGGACTTTTTGCAGATAAAGCGCCAGATTGATGATCCGGTTGTCGGCTTCTTTACTGGTAAAGACCTCTTCCCCACCCGGCAGATGGTGATCGCTAAAAATGGAGATCAAACCACAGCAGCCTGCGCCGCTGGTTTTTTCGGTAAGGCAAATGCCGCTGGTAATTTGTTCTGGTGTAGCATCACGAAACACATCTTCCAGCGTGCGGATCGCCACCCGCGCTTCGCGACTGACATCTTTTTGCCGATCTTTGATGTTATCGAGCTCTTCAAGCACCGTCATCGGAATGACAATGTCGTGTTCCTGAAAGGAGTAGATGGACAGAGGTTCGTGCAACAGCACGTTGGTATCGAGGACAAATAGTTTACGTTCATCGCAATCCATAGGCAGCCTCCTTTGGCTGGTGTGCCAGATGACAAATACATGTCAGTTACAACACACCGAAATGACAGACGGATGACAACTTCCTTTGTTACTCTAACCGTAGTTGGCTTAAGCCAGCAATACAAACCAGACACAGACTGTTCGATTACAAAACAATCAGTTAATGCATCATGCCATGCTGATTGCTTATCAGCGGAAGTACTTATGTAAAGTGATACGAACGCTAACCCTTTTCGTCCCACTCATTTTTTATATTCAGGATTTTGGGCAGAATATTCAAAAATATGGTCAGCAATGCCGGATTAAAATGCGTGCCGCTGTTGGCCCGCATTTCTTCGAGTGAGGCTTCAACACTCCAGGCCTCTTTGTAAGAACGCTTCATGGTTAACGCATCAAAAACATCGGCTAATGCGACGATCTGTGCGGACTGTGGAATATTGTCGCCAACCAGCCCTTTCGGATAACCGCTGCCATCCCATTTTTCATGATGATATAGCGCAATTTCAGCCGCCATTTTGAAAATGGGGGTATCACTGCAATGTAATATTTCATAACCAATGAGGGAGTGCTGCCGCATGATCACCCACTCTTCCGCAGTTAATTTGCGTGGTGCTTTCAAGATGCCATCCGGTATCCCAATCTTACCGGTATCGTGCAATGGCGCCGCAAGCTCAAGCCGTTCCGCCAGATGTTCAGGCCACCCAATGGCCTCAGCAAGTGCTCTGGCATAAGCCGCCATGCGCCAGATATGCAGGCCGGTATCGTTGTCGTTATAGTGACCCGCAGCACCAAGCATATAAATCGCTTCACGCTGGCTATCTTCCAGCTCTTTGACATGCACCAGTGAGAGATGCGTTTGCACCCGGCGGATCACGATCGCGGGAGAAACTGGTTTATGAATGTAATCCACCGCCCCCATATCAAACCCGGCAGCTTCATCATCAACATCGCCCATCGCTGTGACAAAAATAACTGGAATATCATGCATTAATGGATCGGCTTTTAAACGACGACAGACTTCATAACCATCCAGATCCGGCATCATGACATCCAGCAAGATCAAATCTGGATGATGCGCGGCTACGGCGGCAAGCGCGGATTGCCCGTTATGAGCGAAGATAAGCTGGTATGAAGATCTCAATATCTGCCGGAGTAATTGCAGGTTATTCGGCTCATCGTCGACCAGTAGGATCTTTTTCTTCATTCTGACCTCCTATTGGCGAACAGATTTTGTGCTAATTTTCTCAATTCTTTTTTTGCACTGTGAAAATCAAATCGCTCAATATGGTGATATATCTCAGCCAGATCGCTTCTGCGAACGAATTCGCTGATCTGCTTCATGATCGGTTCTGTGCTATCAGGGTTTAGTTCATCTAATGCGAGCGACAGTTGTTGAAATAATTGTTGCACAACGACTAAATCAAAATCTTTCAGTAATACTGAAGCGTCATTAGGCAGCGATAATGCTTGAATGCAGTTGTCGGCCTCTATTAATGCCTGACGTAATGGCTCTAACAATCGGCTCGCCTCATCACGTCGCCCAGATTTCAAATGTCCGTCGATATGAACAGCCAAATCAGCCACTTTAGATAATGCCAGATTACCAGCTAGCCCTTTAAGGGCATGTGCAACGGTTCGAGCAGGTTCAACATCATCTGGGTGTTGTTCCAGCAAGTGCAAAATAACGTCGGCATCATCAATTTGCTGCTGAGAAAACTGAGTCAACGCCTTGATGTAAGCATAAACATCGACCCAATTTTTCATCGCTTTCTGGTAATCAGCAGCCGGATACAACGGTGTTAAATCAATATTTTTATTCACCGGCATTTCAATCATGATGGCATGGTTTATCCGCCCCGTCCCTTGCGGCACCATCGCTTCCATCAATGAAAATAGCTGGTCAAAATCGATCGGTTTTCCAGCAATGGCATCCATTCCCGCTTCCAAATATTTCATCTCGTCTTCTTTCATGACACTCGCCGTGAGCGCAATGATGGGGATATGTTTCTCTTGCAGCACCTCTAATTGGCGGATCTCACGGGTTGCCTGTAGGCCGTCCATCACCGGCATCATGACATCCATCAAGATCAAATCGTGCCCAACCCGGTGCCACCAAAACGGCGAGAGATCGAACTGTCAGCCTGCATAAATGGTTCAAATACTTTGGCCATTTCCACTTCCGACATGCCAATGCCGGTATCAACCACATCAAACTGAATGCGGTCAGGGCGGCTTGTTGCCGAAACAACGACTTTGATTGAACCTTTATTGGTGAATTTCACCGCATTGCTGAGTAAATTCAGGATGACCTGACGCAACCGGGTCGGATCACCCATCACGCGTTGCGGTAAGTGACGATCGTATTCAATGCTGATGATCAGATCTTTTTCCGCGGCACGCTGATGCATCAGCTCTACCGTCTCGGCAATCATATTGGGTAGATGAAAGCCGATAATTTCCAGCTTGTATTTCCCCGCTTCCAGTCTGGAGACATCAAGAATATCGTTGATGATGGTCAGCAGTGCACGCGCTGATCCGTAAATCGTGTCCAGATGCTTGGCGGTTTCGGGTGACAACGTGTGGTCTTGTAATGCCAGTTCAGTAAACCCGAGAATAGCATTCATTGGCGTACGAATTTCATGGCTCATGTGCGCCAAAAAAGCCGATTTCGCACGGGACCCCGCTTCGGCGGCTTTTTTCGCTTGCAGCTCAGCTTCGTGGCGTTTCTGTTCGCTGATATCGGAAATAATGCCGACAAACATGGGTTCACCAGTGATCTCCATCGCCCCAACCGATAAATGGATGGGAACAATGGAACCATCTTTACGTTGTGCCGTCACCTCACGCCCCACACCTATAATGCGGGGGTTACCTTCATGTAAATAACGCGACAGATAACCATCATGCTCTTCCCGATAAGGCGAAGGCATGAGCATATTGACGTTACGGCCAATGGCTTCGCTGGCGGTATATTGAAACATGCGCTCTGCGGCAGGATTAAACGAACAGATATGGCCTTTGGCGTCGATGGTAATGATTGGATTTACCGCAGTTTCAAGAATCGCACGTGTCACTTCGGTGCTGCTGAGCAGATCGGCTTTCGTGGCTTTGAGATCGGATAAATCGACGATGCAGCCAACGAAGAGACGATTTGTGCCGAAGGTAACTTCATTGACCGCCAGCCAGATCGGAAAGAGTGAGCTATCTTTACGCCGCCCGGTAACCTCGCGACCTCTACCTATAACATGCGGTGTTGATGTTTGATGATAGCGGGCTAAATAGCCGTCATGTTGGGAATGGTAAGGCTCTGGCATCAGCATGGAGACATTCTGTCCCACGACTTCGACCGATTCATACCCAAACAAACGCACCGCTACATCATCAAAAGCGGTAATACAGCCCATTTCATCAATCGTGATTGTACCAACGGCCGCGATATTACCGTTTGAAGTTGATACCAATGACTGGCGTCCTGATCCTT
>CAIZDF010000079.1 GCA_903931645.1 uncultured Tolumonas sp. | reverse complement strand
TGTTATGGTCGCGATCTGGCGCGTGGTCATTTGGTTAACAATGGTGAGGCTGTGGGTGTTATCGCTGCTCAGTCCATCGGTGAACCAGGTACTCAGCTGACGATGCGTACGTTCCATATCGGTGGTGCGGCATCACGAGCGGCTGCTGAAAGCAGTGCAACTGTGAAGAACACCGGTGTGATCAAACTGCAAAATGCTAAATCTGTTGAAAACAGTGCTGGCAAGTTGGTTATTACATCACGTTCTTCTGAACTGACCATCATGGACGAACTGGGCCGAACCAAAGAAAGCCATAAGCTGCCTTACGGTTCTGTGCTGGAAGTGAAAGATGGCCAGGCTGTACGTGCTGGTGAAGTTGTTGCGAACTGGGATCCACATACTCACCCAATCATTACTGAAGTGGCGGGTCGTATCCAGTTTGAAAACATGATCGAAGGCATCACTATTACCCGTCAAACTGACGAGTTAACTGGTTTGTCTAGCATCGTGGTTTTGGACGTTAACGAACGTACCTCAACAGGTAAAGAGTTGCGTCCAACCGTGCGACTGGTTGATAGCCATGGTAAAGACGTATTGATCCCAGGTACTGACGTATCTGCACAATACTTCCTGCCAGGACAAGCGATTGTTCAGTTGGAAGATGGCTCTCAGGTAAACGTCGGTGACGCAGTAGCGCGTATTCCACAAGCATCCAGCGGTACTAAAGATATCACCGGTGGTCTGCCGCGTGTTGCTGACTTGTTCGAAGCGCGTCAACCAAAAGAACCAGCTATTCTGGCGGAAATTTCAGGCACGATCTCCTTCGGTAAAGAAACCAAAGGTAAACGTCGTCTGGTGATCACGCCGACTGACGGTGGTGAAGCCCATGAGGAAATGATTCCGAAATGGCGTAACCTGAACGTGTTCGAAGGTGAAAAAGTTCAGCAGGGTGAGGTCTTAGCCGATGGTCCAGAATCTGCTCATGACATTCTGCGTCTGCGTGGCGTAAGCCCGGTAGCGAACTATATCGTTAACGAAGTGCAGGACGTTTACCGTCTGCAAGGCGTAAAAATTAACGATAAACACATCGAAGTGATCGTTCGTCAGATGCTGCGTAAAGGTGAAATTGCGACTCCAGGTGATTCTGATCTGCTGGAAGGTGAACAGGCTGATGTGGTGCGCGTTAAAATCGCAAACCGTAAACTGGTCGCGCAAGGCAAAGAGCCAGCTACTTTCCGTCGTGTATTGATGGGTATTACCAAAGCGTCGTTGAATACAGAGTCCTTTATCTCTGCTGCGTCGTTCCAGGAAACTACTCGCGTACTGACTGAAGCAGCTGTATCAGGCAAAGTTGATGATTTACGTGGTCTGAAAGAAAACGTTATCGTTGGTCGCTTGATCCCTGCGGGTACTGGTTTTGCCTATCACCATGATCGCTTACAGAAGCGTCGTGTTGCTGCACAAGCTGTAGTAACACAGGTGGTGACTGCCGATGATGCGGAACAGAATCTGGCTGATTTGCTGAACGCGGCAGGTAACCTGAGCGCTGAGTAATTCAATCAAGACAGATGCAATATTTCAGAGGCCCTACGGGGCCTCTTGTTTTTTGTGCAAGTGAGAGTTGCACCTTTATCGGGGCAGGTATTACTATCAGCAAGTGTTGATAACTAGCTACGAGGGAACGATGTCTAAATCTATTATCGCAACAGAAAAAGCGCCTGCTGCCATTGGGCCATATGTTCAGGCTACCAAACTGGGTGACCTAGTCTTTACTTCTGGACAGATCCCATTAATTCCAGAAACCATGCAACTGGTTACCGGTGATATTAAAATTCAGGCTGAGCAAGTATTACGTAATCTAAGTGCTATTCTGGAAGCGGCGGGTGCATCAACTGCAACAGTCAT
>CAIZDF010000078.1 GCA_903931645.1 uncultured Tolumonas sp. | reverse complement strand
AGACCTTAACTGGGTGACAACGGTTAAGCGAGCATAGGAAGAAAAGTGCGGAGTGGTAGTTCAGTCGGTTAGAATACCGGCCTGTCACGCCGGGGGTCGCGGGTTCGAGTCCCGTCCACTCCGCCAATATTTTGAAAAGCCTTAGCATTAACTAAGGCTTTTTTATTAAACAGAATTTGCCTGGTAGCCAGAGCACAGTAGAACCACCTGTTCCCATGCCGAACACAGAAGTGAAATGCTGTTACGCCGATGGTAGTGTGGCATTCGCCATGTGAGAGTAGGAAACTGCCAGGCTCTCAACTATTAAGCCCTGAACATAAGTTCAGGGCTTTTTGTTTTCCGGTATTCACAAAAACACGCCGTTATTTCTTTCGCCAAATCGTCAGTTGTGACAACAGATATTGGTATTTCCGTGCGGTTTCTTGCAACACAAAACGAATATCCTGTGCCGGTTGCAGCTCTTCAAACTCAGTGCTTAGTACACGCTGCAGGTACTGATAGGTTGTTCGTGCTTCACCATTCTCTCTGATCCCGCCAAGCCAATTATGTTTTGACGTCGATTCCACTTGCCAGGTATGTGGTGAACAAAGCATCAAAATACCGCCATCGCGCAGTCGATGGGCCAGATCGGCGAGAAAATGTGCCGGTTCGCGTAGCCGATCCAGCAGGTTTGCAGCAAGGATCAAATCATAGTGTTGATATTTGCTTTTCAGGTTACAAGCATCCCCTTGTGTAAAGTGAATTCGGTTGGCTAAACCAGGATCGAGTTGGCAATCGGTCAGCTTCGCTTCACGGTATTCGACTAATTCACCTTCGGTTGGAATGGCATAACGGAAGCTATTTTGCTGTGCCAGCGTTTGCGCGATGTCGATAAATCGGGCGGAATAATCAACAGCATCAACATGTTGAAAGTATTTCGCTAGTTCAAAACTTGCTCGACCGACGGAACAGCCAATATCTAATGCCCGGATTGGCTGCGGACAGACTTCGGCGGCAATTTCGGCCAGCCGTTGGCAGTGATTTGGCACATCAAAATGGCTAGCACCATAGTGTGAATCTAGATATTGCGCGATCAATGGATCGGTTTCGTAAGGGTTTACAATGAGTGGCTCTTGATAACGGGACACTACATAACGAAAACCAGCATGTTGGAAAAAGTGACGTCGAAAAGCGTAACGGGAATTTTTCAGTGCCAGATTACCAGTAGAGATCCATGAACCACCTTTGATTAGATTATGTTTACCATCGAATGTTGGGGTCGAAAAGTCATCGTATAACGGATGTACTCGGAAGCCATCGAAGCCATCAATGGCGGTGCTGGTCCATTGCCAGACATTACCAATTACGTCATAGAAATCACCTTGCGGGAATTGATCGATGGGGCTCGACGATGACCAATATTCCAAATTGATATTCCCCGGGGCTTGTTGCCAGTCAGGTTGATCGGTTGAGATATTCTGTCGCAGCACCATCCATTCTGCTTCGCACGGCAGTTGAATAGGTAAGCCGGTTTGTGCGGCTTTCCAACGACAAAATGCCGCCGCTTCCAGTTGGTTGGTTTCAACCGGCCAATCCCATGGCATGGCGATCTCTTCCGTCATCAGACGTAAACGCAGGCTATTGGGTTGCTGTATATCGCCCTGCCAGAAAGTGGGTTTATCGGTCTTCGTGAATTTGAGCCATTCCTGGCCTTCCGTGCTCCACCATTCCGGATGCTGGTAACCTCCAGCCAGAACAAATTCGAGAAATTCAGCATTACTGACCAGATATTTACTGGCTTGGAAGGTATCTAATTTAATTTCGCGTTGGCCGTATTCGTTATCCCAGCCATAGGTGGCATCGCTGTCTGGTTTGCCCATTTTGATGGTGGTGGCGGCAACGGGCAGTAATTCATTGGTCGGTACCGTATTTGGCTGATGGCGTATGTGTGGACAGTGCTGCCAGCGCGCTTGCGATCGGACTACGGACAGTGGTAGCTGGCGAATCAGCACGGACGAGGTTTCGAGATGAATACGTTCATGTTCAATTCCCATCAGGATAGTCCACGCCGGACTGCCCCAACTAATGGGTAATTCCAATGGCATGTCTTGAATAAATTGTATAACGCGGGTTTTGACTTGTTGGCGATAAGTCCGTAACTCGGCGATGTATGGCCAGTTATAATGGGTTTCATCGAGATCATCCCAGCTCATCTCATCAACGCCGATCGCTACCATAGCTTCAATTTGAGCGTTGATACGCTGGTTGATTTGTTGTGCAGCAAACAGTTTATTGATGAAGAAACTCGCGGTATGGCCGTAATAGAAAATCAGCGGATGGCGGAGAGGAATAGCTTTCTTAAACCACGCGTCTTCGTGTGCGAGACAATCAAACAGTGAATCATATAAATCGTAGGTCTGGATAAAATAGTCGAGCAGTTCCTGCCGTTTTGTCGCGACATTATCGCCTTGTAACCACAGCGTGCGAGTTGGTACTGGCAGTGCTGATGCTTGAGTGTCATCAAGAGTGGGGTGTGCTGCTGGATGATGGAAAGAATTATTCACAAGGCGTCTCCCGATACCGACTTAGCTGACAACTATTTATTTGAAACTATAGCGTGTCAAAGATAGTACGGGAGAACGCGAATTCAGATCAGTGTTGTGCAGCACACTGTCGCAAATGTAACCCGTCTTACGGAATGTGGATATTAAAAATCATGCTGTTGGCTGGGCATTCAGCTGGGTTTTACTAAATGAAAACGGCAGTAATTCTTTGATAGCAACCTGCTGTAGCTGGCCTTGCCAATGGAACAAGATCTGAATATCGAGGCCGAATTCAGAGATAAATTGGCGGCAAATACCACAGGGGCTGATTTCACCTTTAGGGGAAAAAACGGCAATAGCTTTAAATTGAGTATGGCCCTGGCTGATGGCATTACCAAGCGCCACGCGTTCGGCACAGGTGCCAGCTGGATAGGCGGCATTTTCAATATTTATACCGCTGAAAATCTGCTCATCGCTGGTTAATACTGCGGCCCCGACAGAATAGTTGGAATAGGGCATGTAGGCATGGCGGATACTGGCTTTAGCAGCGGCCATGAGCTGGGTTTGTTGTTCATGCGTGAGCGCAGGCATAAGACGCCTCGGATAAATAAATGGTACAGAATTATTAACACGCCAGCTGATTCGCAACAAGCTGGCGTCTCGTAAAAACTGCAACTGGTAGCATATTTAACTGTGCAGCCAGACCATCACTTCATACGGTTTTAGATCGCGATTACATAGCTCAGGCAAGAACGTTTCATTGTGGATCAGGCATCGGCTGTCAGTGTGTTGCCAATGTTCCGGTAATTCAAACGCGGTTTCTGTTGCGCTTAAATTGGCGACCACGAGCAGTTTTTGTTCGCCATGCTGACGTTGATAACACCAGAGCATCGGGTGATCGGGGCGCAGGTCCTGATAGTT
>CAIZDF010000077.1 GCA_903931645.1 uncultured Tolumonas sp. | reverse complement strand
CAATCAACGCAGCAGCTGTACGACTCATAACGGTGTCTGAGCGATAATGGATCCCAGCAATAATTCGATTTTCGGCATATTGACTAGCACGACTATAAAGCTCATTTCTTTTCTCTGGCACCATGTCAGATAAAAGAGTTGCCATTAAATAACCCAACGTTGCATGACCCGATGGCCACGAGCCTGATTTAGATTTTTTCACTATTGGGTTTATCTTATCAGACAGCATATGGGGACGAGGACGTTGCCAAAAATCTTTTGCTGGATCAGTAACCGCGCCTTCTGTAGCCGCAATACGATCAAAAAACGCAGATATTTTTGGTAATTTAGTCGCAGTGAAATCTGAACCCATGACATCCGCAAATCGCCACACGTTTTCTTCTGCATCTGCTACCGCTGCGCTAGCTTGTTCAGGAGTCCGATTTCCCTGAATATTCAATATCTCTGCAATTTCCTCTTTGGTTTGTTTTGAATCATTTGCAGGAGGCGCAGGTAGATAGCGAGTTAAATCAATATCTTTTGCTGTAACAAAAGGCTGCGCAGCTTCTACTGCATAGCCATTGATCGATCCCAAAATAGAAACAATAGCAAGTGCTGTTAAAAATTTACGCATGATGATACCCCGTGGTGGTTAATTTTAACCACCATAAAGGCGCTGTTTGACAGTTATATGACATCAATAATCCCCACTCAGAAAAATGCCGCTCATCTCAAATGAACAGCGTTATACTAATGATATTTAGTCTTGAATTGCCTTAATTACTGTACTGGTGGTGTTACTTCCAGATATTGCCCACTGATATCCCATCGATAATATCGTCCATCACTGAAATAATAACGGATCCCATTGATATCAATGATTGTCAGAGTCCCGCCTACTTCGGGCAGACTCTCAATTATTGTCACATTGCTTGGTGGTGGAACTTCTTCATATATATCGCTATGTAGTGTGTACCAAATATCATCAAGTACGAAATAGGTAATACCTGCCGCAATGATTGTTCTATACCCATGAGGCATTTCGCGATAATAGTGTGGATGAGCATCGCGGTCATGATGCTGATAATCTCTATCTTCATCATGATTTTCTCTATTTCGAAATGTCTGATTTGGCATGTGATTTTCATGAATGCCAATATTTCCATTATCTACTTGGACTTTATTGTTTGGAACAATACCACTCATATTAGTTGGCGCTGAATTATTTTTTCGTATTACGTTATTAGGCGCTGTATTTGTATTATTAGTTTGTGTTTCATGTTCGGGATGAATTACACCATTCGGATTCGTGTTACTAATGTGAGGAATACCCGATAGTGCACCACGATTCGGAATTGTGTTTTCTATATGAGTATTATTATTCGTAGCGCTGCTACCTACCCTAGTTGGATTTTGTGAAACAGGATTGCTTGTACCTGGATGCAAAAGAGTATTTGCATGAATTTCTGAATGTCCGTTGTTGGACTGATTTTCAAGCTTTTGCCGATTTTCATGTTGTTTACGAAGTAAATCAATATCCTTGTTGTCATCACCAGCATAAGCTTTTGATATTAAAATGGAAAATACTGATAACCCACATGCTAATGTTATAATATTGAAAGTTTTCACATCTGCTCCTACAGCAAAAGCAACGCTAAATTCAACTCAAAAATTGTGAATATAAAGCACAGTACGTAATCGACATTAAAAATAAATTAGCTGCAGATAGATAAAACTAGATTCAAGGACTTTTTCGTTGCTCTTGGCTAAAAATACGCCATATACAGTAACTTTATTATACAGTTAGTTTTACCTTAGTATCAGCATAGGTATCAAGCCGCAAACAGCCAAACACACAAGAAAAACTAGGCTTTGTATTCCTGCGCGCCGAGACGATAAAGTGTATGCGTAAATACCCTTAGCCACATTATTGCTAGCTGCTGCAACTAAAATCCCAGAAGCAACCACATGCAAAGGCGTTAATGTAGTGTCGGCTTGAGCCATCCCCATAATAAAGGGATCCACATCGGCTACTCCCATTACAGAAGCAAGGGTATAGACACCATTTTGGCCTAAATATTTTATTGCCAGATGCGTAGCTATCAGCATAGCGACGAATAATACAGCGAATAGCAATGCCGCACTGATCTCCAACGGATTCTTTGTCTCAAACATATCACTGTTTTTCAAATCGGTTACATCACTTTGCCGCGACCACAGCCACCCGATAGCTATGGCCACTATAGCCAAAACCAGAAAGGCTGGAGCTAATTGCTTCATCAATTCTTGATTGAACAAGGCCAGTAAAATGATAAGACGTAAGTACATCACACCAGAAGCAAGTAAAATACCGCCTGAAAATAGGTGATCCTGCCCTTCTTTTTTTGAGCGACGGGCCAATACGACGGTTGTCACTGTCGATGAGTAAGCGCCGCCCAATATTGCAGCAAGAATAACACCACCCTGACCTTTAGTGAGTCGTTGCAACACATAACTACCGTACGATACGGCGCTTACTGCTACTACAACTAGCCAGATTTTAAATGGGTTAATTTGGTATTCGCTAAATGGGGTGTCTGGTAATAGCGGTAGAATGACACCTGACAGCAGCAAAAATTTGGCGAAGTTAAGAATATCTGTCGTTTCAATCCGCTGAGCTAATGCTTCCAGATGAGTTTTAAGCTCAAGCAATAAAACACTGGCCACCGTTAATGTCGTCGCGACCCATAACATCTCATGATAAATAAGCACCCCAACTAAATAGGTCACCAAGCCGGACATTTCAGAGGCAAGCCCTGACCCGCTAGTGCTTGAGAGTTTGTGCCAATAAGATATCCAAAGAAATCCTGAAATTACTGCAAACCCTAATACTTGAGGCAACAGTTCACCACCAGAAAGAACTGCAAGCGTATAACCGATCAGTCCAATTAGGGGAAATACGCGAACACCACCAAATACATAACT
>CAIZDF010000076.1 GCA_903931645.1 uncultured Tolumonas sp. | reverse complement strand
CGAGGTACAATTTTCTGCCACCGGCCTCAAAACCTTCAATCCAGTAATAAAAAGGATTGCCAGCTATACGTCCCCATGCCAACTGAATATTTTTAAATGAGAAGGCATCGCCGACATGATAATTCATATAAAACATGTAGATGAACATGACTAGCGGTATAAACCAAATCGCTAAAATAACGCGAAAAGCGCGATCGCCAAGTTTCACCAGTTCACGCCAGCCATATGCTTGTAATGCCAGAATCGCCACAGAAAAAACAACCATAACGCCGATATTTCGGGTCGCTGTCATTAACATGCCAGCTAGCCCAACCCAAAACCACTGATGCCGGTATGCAAATAAAAACACCACCATGGTTAGCGTGATAAACAACGATTCAGTATATGGTGCGATGAAATAAACGGAATATGGTGAAAAAGCTAACATCCAAACGCCAAATCGCGCTACATCCAGTTCCTGACCTAATTGGCGCAAGCACAAGAAAAACAGCGGTAACATGGCGAAGGACGAAATATTGGCAATGACATAAAAACCATGTAAGGAACTGATGCCAAATAATTCACCTATATAATGACCCAGCATCGGGAACATGGGGAAAAAAGCCCAGTTCGCTGCATGACCTGTAGTCAAACCATGAGGATAGGTGTCATAACCAATATCGGCGATACTTTTAAACCAAGTACAGTCAAATTGACAAAAGACATTCCAAACATCTGTTTCAACAGATTCAAGCAGATTGATCCGCCCTATTTGATCGGTTTCCACGTTGTAGTGCATGGCACCAAAATAACCAATTGCATACAGCATGATACGGCTGACCAAAAAGGCCAGCCCAATGATGCCCCAGTCTTGGCGACTGATCTGCAATGGAGAATAAATTACATCTACCTTATCTGTTGGCACAACTTACTCCAGCATTACTCAGGCAAAAACCCAAATTCGGGATAAAACATAAGTCAGTATTGTTACCGCTAGTGTTGCAATAACAATCGGCAGCAGACCGGACAACCCGATCCACAGCAAACCAGATAACAGCACATTTCTGACTGCTAGCGAAAAGAGAGCTACCAACAAAAACTTGCTCACTTTGCCGTGCTTTTGGAACGTCACATACCGATGGCCAAAAAATGAAACCCAAAAGGCAACAAAAAAACCAATTGATGTCACCCAATGTTCAGACATAGTTGGCCACAAATGTAGACAAAGTGTCGCTGTGCCTAAATCAACTACGGTTGCGCCACCACCAACGATACCAAAGCGGAACAAACGCCAGAATTCACTCTTTGTGATCATGCTTGTTTATCTTCTTCCGTGGCAACAGTTACTGCTGGGCGTGAATACTGACCATAAACGCCTTCCACAAGGAATACCGGACGCTGTTTTACTTCGAGGAACATGCGACCAATGTATTCGCCCATGATACCAATCGATAACAGTTGCATGCCGCCAAGGAACAGGATCACACACATTAATGAAGCATAGCCTGGGCTATCAACACCGACGAAAATCACTTTTAAGATGATAATGAGCATGTAAAGGAAACTGATCCCAGCTACTGCGCCGCCGATATAACTCCAAACACGCAATGGCCAGCTGGAGAAGCTGAACAAACCATCCAGAGCAAAGTTCCACAGTTTCCAGTAATTGAATTTTGTCGTACCAGCAGCACGTTCCGGACGAGCATAAGGTACGCCAATTGAACGGAAACCAGCCCACGCGAACAGCCCTTTCATAAAGCGGTTACGTTCTGGCAATTGATTGATCGCCTCCACTACTCGGCGATCCATTAAACGGAAATCACCTGCATTTTCTGGGATCTTGGTAGTAGTTGATACCGCATTAAAGAAGCGATAGAAACCGCCTGCTGTCAGACGTTTCATTGCAGTGTCTGCGTTACGGTCAGTTCGAACACCGTAAACGGTGTCATAACCTTCCTCTTTCCACATACGGACAAATTCCAGCACTAATGCTGGTGGGTCTTGCAAATCTACGTCCATTGGAACAACTGCATCACCACGGGCATGAGCAAGGCCTGCAGTCATCGCAGCTTCTTTACCAAAATTACGGGCCAGGTTAATCAGAGTTACACGGCTGTCTTTTTCAATCGCCTTTTCAACAACTTCACGTGTGCGGTCACGGCTACCGTCATTAACAAAAACTATTTCCAACTGATCACGCAGTGGTGCCAGCTCTTTGTCGATCGTTTCAATAAAAGTATCAATGCTTTCTTCTTCGTTATAAACAGGTACAACTAATGAAACAGTGAATGATTGTTTGCTCATAATAACCTCATCCCACATGGGATAATTTGAATGTTTTGAACATAATAGACTGGTTGCTTTTCAATGACACATAATTTGGCGCAACTGGATCGGCTATAAGTAAACCTGCCGGAAGAGAAAAATCCAGCTGCTGTGGCCCAGCCTTATCAAATTTAATCGTTTGAGACCATTTATCACCGATACTAATACTGAGCTCTGTTTTAT
>CAIZDF010000075.1 GCA_903931645.1 uncultured Tolumonas sp. | reverse complement strand
GCATCTGGGTGCCCAGCAGGATCTGATATTCCTGCCGGCGGATGGCGTTGAGGTGCGCTTCCAACTCGCCTTTACGTCGCGTGTTATCCCGATCAATACGAATGGTTTTATATGCCGGAAAACGTTGTTCCAGAAATTGCGCCAGCTGCTCGGTACCGACGCCAGAGCTAACCAGATTCTGGCTGTTACATTCCGGGCATTGATGTGGCACGGGGCGAATATGATCACAGTGATGACAATGCAGTTTTTTATCTTGCTGATGCCAGGTGTAGAACGCATCACAGTGCGGGCATGCCGCCACCCAGCCACAATCATGGCAAAGGAGTGCTGGCGCATAACCACGGCGGTTTAAAAACAACATGACCTGATTACCGGCGGCCAGTTGTTCATCCATCAGTTGTAATAACTGTGGGGCGATACCGGCTTGTAGCGGCAGATGTTTAACATCCAGTAGATGGTGTTGCGCCGCTTGTGCACCACCGGCGCGTTGTGTCATTTGCAGATGATGGTAACGCCCTTGTAGTGCGTTATGCAGTGTTTCCAATGATGGGGTAGCAGAACCCAGCACAATCGGGATCTGTTCACGTTGAGCCCGCATGATGGCTAAATCACGGCCGTGATAACGAAAGCCTTCCTGCTGTTTAAAGGAACTGTCGTGTTCTTCGTCCACGACAATCAAGCCTAGCTCTTTAAATGGCGTGAAAATGGCCGAGCGGGTGCCAATTAAAATGGCCGCTTCACCGGCCCGACAGGCCAGCCAGGTATCCAGCCGTTCACGATCATTCATACCGGAATGCAATGTCAAAATTGGCGCATGAAAACGGCGCCGAAAACGGCGTAATAACTGCGGGGTTAGTCCGATCTCTGGAACTAACACTAACACCTGTTTGCCGTGTGCCAGTACATCACGGATCAGCTGCAGATAAACTTCGGTTTTACCTGATCCGGTCACACCTTCCAGTAAAAAGGGGCGTTTATGATCGGATTGCGTGATAGCAGCTAAAACGATGGCTTGTTCACTGTTGAGATAAGGTGCATCGTCTTCATGTAATAACAGATGGTCCAGCCATTCGCGCGCCTGCAGATGCAGATCAAAGTGTGTAATCAAACCTTTATCGGCGAGTTGCTTTAAAACCGGTGTATCAATGCCTTGTTCGCGTAACTCGGCAGCAGGCAAGGGGCCATCTTGTAACAAACGAAGCGCTTGTTGCTGCCGTGGTGCTCGTTTCAGTGAAGTAACATCGATCTCATTACTTGTATTTAACTGCCAACAAGGAATCGTTTTACGTTCTGCGAGTTCACCTTGGCGCAATAATACCGGCAAAGCGTGATGTAATACTTCACCTACCGGATGATGATAATAATCAGCAGCCCATAACAGCAATTTCCACAGTGCGGGCGGAAATAAAGTCGCTTCATCTAATTGACGCGAAAATGGTTTTAATTTGGTCACCGCCAATTCACTGGTCGTTGGGTGTGCGGTAACAATGCCAACTAGTTGCTGGTGGCCAAAGGGCACCAATACCCGACACCCCACTGGCGGTAGTGGCTGTGATGCAAGGTAGTCGAAGCGGCGATACAGTGGCACCGGCAGTGCGACCTGAATGAGCGTTAATAATTCAGACACGGATAGTTGTTTTTTCTGCGCATATGCTTGCGGG
>CAIZDF010000074.1 GCA_903931645.1 uncultured Tolumonas sp. | reverse complement strand
TAGCTCGAAACTATGCCAGCACATTGGCACTGGCCTGTTGCATGATGTGGTTGCCAATGTGAAACGAGTGAAATTTAATCAGCAAAGATCAACAGGCCCTAATGTTTTTAATTGACTTCATCATGAAATGCTTTAGATTACAGTTAACTGATTGAGCGCCTGCGCTTACTTGGCAAATGTTTTCTTTCCCCTAAAGAAAGTCGATATTGTCTTATTAAGTAAACCTCTTTCAGCGTTAACGGCCGAGAGGCTCAAGTATTTTGTGTTAGGAAATGTGTTATGTCTGTACGTACTGGCAAAGTAAAATGGTTCAACGAAGCTAAAGGTTTTGGTTTTATTCAGCAGGATGAAGGTCCGGATGTATTTGTTCACTTCCGTGCTATCAACTCTACCGGTTTCAAAACCCTGGCTGAAGGCCAACGTGTTCAGTTCACTGTGACTCAAGGCCAGAAAGGCCCACAGGCTGAAAACGTAACTATCCTGTAATTATTTACAGTGACAGATAAAAAAGCGCCCTGCGGCGCTTTTTTTTTATCTTCGATTTAACCACTCTGCAACATTACACCGGCAACCAACATGTCTATTTTACGGCTAATTGTTGTAGCTGATACAGGGTTGCATAGTGCTTATTGGCGGCCAGTAAACTGCTATGATTTCCTCGCTCAATAATCTTACCGTGCTGTAGCACCAATATCTCATCCGCATCGACAATAGTAGATAACCGGTGGGCCACAATGAGCCAGGCGTGTTGATGCCGAATAGAGGCAATCGCTTGTTGCAAATGATGTTCTGTCTGCGAGTCCACATTTGCGGTTGCTTCATCCAGGATCAGTACAGGTGGGTGGGTTACTAAAGCACGAGCGAAAGAAAGTAACTGACGTTGGCCCGCAGAGAGATTTTTACCCCCTTCCTGTAACTGCATTGATACCGTTTCATTGTGGTTGATACTTTCAAACCACTGCACATGATTTAATACCTGAGTGATGTCGTCATCACTGATATTCGGACGCCCAAAACGGATATTGTCAGCCACGGAACCGGCAAAAATAAACGGGTCTTGCTGAATAACACCCAGCTGTGAACGTAAGCGGCTGAGGTTCCATTCTTCAATCGGGTATTGCTCTATGATGATGTTGCCTGATGTTGGCTGATACATACCGCTCAGCAGGTGCAAAATAGTCGATTTGCCACTGCCAGTATGGCCAACTAGGGCCATCATTTTCCCTTTATACAATTCCAGATTGATATCCTGCAAGATTGGGTCACCATCCTGCTGATAGCGGAAATGGATATGCTGAAATTGGATGTTACCTTCTATCGGTTGCTGGTATTCACCTACGGGTTCTTTTTGTTCATCGAGCAAAGTAAATATACGTTCGCCAGCAATCAGGGATTGTTGGATCTGTGTTAATTGGTTGGTGAGATCATTTAATGGTTCAATCATTCGCCCCATATAGCTCACAAACGCATAGATCACACCAACCGCAATTTGTGAGGTTCCCTGTATAGCAAACCAGCTGAGTAATGTGCCGATAGTGAAGATATACAACAGGTCGATCATCGGGCGCAGCAATAACCCGTTGAGTTGCAGCACTTTTTTTCTGGTCTGCAATTGTTGTTGATTGGTTGCCGCAAATTTATCGGCAAAATGTTTTTCTTGTACCAGCGATTGAATGATGGGAATGCCTTGTAGCGTTTCACTTAGCTGATGATTGAGGTCTGACGTGAGTTGCCGAGCTTGTCGTGACCACGGCATAGAACAACGCTGGTAGATTTGCATAACCGCGATTGCCATGACGATCATGATGGAAATCAGGCAGGCCAGTTGCCAGTTCAACCAGAACATACCGCCTAAAATACCCGTCAATAACACGACCTTATGGATGGATTGCCCAATCACCTGAATGTAAAGCTGGAGCAGGGTTTCGGTATCATTGCTGATAGTTGAAATCAGATGGCCAGTTTGGTGGTTATCCAGATAGCGGGCTGGTAAGCGTAGCGCTGCGGAGAATGCTTCTTGTCGCAGCCCTTTGACAATGTATTGCGCCACTCGGCTAAATAATAAGGCTTGTTTATAGCTACTGAATGCGGCGAGCCCTTGTAATGACAGATAGGTGATGATGAATAGGCCAATCTCGTGAGCGATCCAATGCCCAGTTGCTAGTGAGGTATCAATAAAGTATTTAATCAGTAATGGGCCGCTAACTTCAGCTAAGGAAGATGAGAATAAAAATCCTAACCCAATGAAGATCAAGCGCAAATGCGGTCGACAGTATTTCAAAAGACGCAACAAGGTATTACTCATTTTCGTCCTCTGTCAGTGCTTGTTCTAATTGCTGATAACGCCAGGTTTTTGCATACCAGCCATTTTGTTCTAACAATGTTTGATGACTACCTAACTCTCGTTGTTCGCCTTGTTCCAGCACTAGGATCTGAGCCGCATGTTCTAACCCTTGCAAACGGTGTGTCACCATCAGCAATGTCATGTTATGGCTGCCATATTGCAGGTTATGCAAAATGCGGGATGCAGTTTTTGCGTCCACGGCAGAAAGCGCATCGTCCAATAACAAATAAGGGCGTTGGGTTAACCAGGCTCTGGCTAATGCCAGCCGCTGTTTCTGACCGCCGGAAAGGGTGATGCCACGTTCGCCAACAGGGGTTTGATAACCTTGTGGTAGGCCCTGAATATCTGAATCTAATTCAGCCAGTTTGGCCGCTGTAATCACTTGTTCTAATGTTGCATCGGGGCGACCTAATGCAATGTTGTCGGCTACTGAAAGCGAGAACAGATAAGGCTCTTGAGGTACATAGGCAAATTGCTGGCGTAGATCTGCGAGCGACCATTCAGGTAATGGTTTTTGCTGTAAAGAGATATAGCCCAGCATTGGGTCGGCAAATCGTTGTATCAGCTTTAGCAGTGTACTTTTTCCAGCACCCGTCGGGCCGACAATGCCTACCAATTCACCCGGTTGGATCTGCAGATTGATCTGTTGTAATAGTGCAATGCCAGTATCATTTTCAAAACGTTCCAGCTGAATATTGATGTCACCGGGCAAGGCGGGTTTTGCCGCTATTCCTGATGTGAGTTGTGCTTTTGTATTCAGCACAGTCTGAATACGTTGATAGGCTGCATTGCCTCTTTCCAGAATATTAAACAGCCAGGCAATAGCGAACATGGGCCAGATCAATTGGCCTAAATAGAGGCTAAAACTGGTCAATTGGCCGATGGTTAACTGGTGTTGCCAAACCAGCCAGCTACCGCCGGAAATAGCCAGCAAATAAGCACTACCAATACACAGATAAATAACCGGCTCTAAGTTGGCGTCTACTCTGGCGACTTGCAGGTTGGCCTGATTGGCTTGTTCGGCTTTCTGTTGCATTTGTTGTTCAGCATATTGCTCGGCCGCAAACAGCCGCAGAGTGCGTAAACCGCTCATATTTTCATGGGCGATGTTATTTACATCACCAAAAGCAGCTTGTGCTTTACCAAAGGCATGGTGAATTTCGCGCCCAATACGGGCAACCAGAAAAGCCATGATAGGTAAGGGCAATAATGAGATTATGGTTAGCGGCAGGGAGTACTGGGTGATCATGATCCCCAGTACCAGACAACCCATAAATATCGAATCGACTAACGTCAGAATGCCTTCACCAGCGGTCATTTCCACAGCCTGAATGTCGTTACTGACATGTGCCATCAGCTCACCAGTACGGTGTGTTTGGTAGAAATGCTGATCCATCGCCAGATAATGCTGATATAGCCGTTGGCGCAGTAAATAACCCAGTTTGTAGGCTGCGCCGTATAACGCGACGCGCCAGACATAACGCAAAATATAAACCAGCAGGCCGATAGCAAGTAACGTCAGCAATTGTGGTTGGAATTGAGGCCAGATTGAAACATTGGCCGGTGCATGCACGACGGTATCAATCATCCCGCCTATTAATGCCGGAACTTTGGTTTGCACAACGGCAATTAGACAAAGAATGGTGACCGTCAGCGAATATCGCTGCCAGTTAGCGCGGAAAAACCATCCCAGTTGCCAGATCAAACTCATCGTTGTTTTTTCGACAGCAGTATGTCGCAACGTTCCGGCAGAATAGGCATCGGATTAGGTACCGGTTTGCTGCTGACTACCGCGGGTTTGTTGAGCCATGATTGTAATTCCTCTCCACAACCATCACCGGCTGGCGATGGTTTCTGCGGTTCACAGTCTTTACTGCCAACAGGGCAATGTAAACGCACATGGAAATGAGCACTGTGACCAAACCATGGGCGTAATTTGCTTAACCAAGCATGGTCAGTGTCGCGAAATTGCTCACACATGGCTTCTTTGATCGGTGGATTGACGAAAATTCGCTCTACGCGAGGGTCTTGTGCCGCGAGTTTCAGTAAGGTGATTTGCTGTGAACTAAAGTTTTTGTTCACTTTGTTTTGACTAAAATCGACCATCTCAAGTGGCTGGATATTATTTCGTTCCGATGTACTCAGTTTTTTAGTCGCAAAGCGGAACCAGAAATCAGTGTCCAGCCCACTTTGATGGCTGCGATGCCCACTATTAAACGGGCCGCCTTTGGCCATGGCCATATCGCCGACCATAATATCGGGTAGCCCCATTTTGCGCGCCTGACGAGCCAGATCGAGCACGTATTGCCGCATGATCGGATGACCATAATACCGTTTTTGTTTAGGGCGCAGAATTTGATATCCCGTACCATATTCAGGCACGGCTACTGCACCTTGCAGACAACCGGCGGCATAACCACCGATTGCTTCTGCTGTACCACTACTTGGTGTGCTTTGAAGCGCCCATGGATTACTCATGGCTGCAACTAATATCCATTGATACATGACGGCTGAGAATTCCTGCAATAGTTAAGCGGTACAATTAATCATTAAGCGGTTTGCCAGACCATATTACCAGCTAATGTCGGGCTCTGATCATACGGAGCCAGTGCTTGCCACAAGGGTAACAGGCTTTGTTCCATCGCCAAAGCCCGCTGCAATGGGAATAGACCAAGTTCCATCGCTTGTTGGTCGCTGATTTCACCTTTTTGATGCGCAATCAGTGCATTAGCCACTCGGTGGTTGGCCCGGATCCAGATTGCATCTTCCGCCGCTTCGCCTGCATTTTGTGCAATATCATCGATCATGAGTGGTTCCATCCACCATTGGCGATCAGGGCGGAAACCGCCGCGTAGCTGGTAAGCATTTTTACTGCCAATCAGAGTGATATCGAAATGCAAACCCGGTTTCGGCCACGAACATAACAGCAGGTCAACCAGCGCATGTTGGCATTGCATTTGGGCGGAAATATTACAGCCAGATCCTTGGCGGGCGTCAAGAAACTGCATTTCGCCAAATAAATGTGTCAACAGCGAAATGGGGTGGATCATATCTTCCATAAACCATTCCACCGGCGTTTTCGGATAGGGCAGGTTAACACCGGCAACAACAGTAATACGCAATAGTTCGCCAAAGTCACCACTGTTGATCAGTTGCTGTAGTTGTTTGGCGGAATTAAGAAAAGGAAACGGGAAACTGACATAACT
>CAIZDF010000073.1 GCA_903931645.1 uncultured Tolumonas sp. | reverse complement strand
TCATCATGGGTATCTTTTCTCGTTTCAGCGACATCATTAATTCCAACCTGACCGCGTTACTCGATCGCGCCGAAGACCCAGCCAAAATGGTACGGATGATGATCCAGGAAATGGAAGAAACACTGGTTGAGGTACGCACCAGTTCCGCACGTGTACTGGCCGATCGCAAAGAGCAGGAGCGTCGTTTACAACGTCTGCAACACGATGCGCTCGACTGGGAAAGTAAAGCCCGTCTGGCACTGAGTAAAGGCCGTGAAGATCTGGCGCGCGCGGCATTGGCCGAAAAACAGGCGGTCGAAGAAACATTGCAATTGGCGGAGCGTGAGCTAAAAGTGATAGAGGAACAACTGACTGTATTACATGAAGAGATCAGTCAGCTGCAGCAAAAACTGGATGACGCGAAAGCCAAACAACAATCGTTGTTAGCACGGGAAAAAACCAGCCGCGCGCGGATGGATATTCGCCGCAGCAGCAATCGCGACAAACTGGAAGAAGCATTCCGAAAATTTGATGCTTACGAGCGCAAAATGGATAACTTAGAAGCACAGGTGGAAGCGCAAGACTTAGGTCGTAGCCGCACCTTGCATGACGAATTTAACGAACTGGCGCGGGATGACAAAGTTGAGTCGGAGCTGGAAGCACTAAAAGCTAGCATGACGAAACCCGGCATGAATCAACAAAGGAGTGAGTCTTAATGTCATTGATGATGTTCTTTTTTGTGCCAGCCGTGGTGTTTCTGGCACTGGTGGCGCCGATCTGGCTGATATTGCATTACTGGACGCAATCCCGGCTCAACCGCGGGTTATCCGCAGAAGAACATGATCAGCTGGCAGATGCGCTAGCGCTGGCTAAACGGTTGGAACAACGCATTGTAACATTAGAAACGATCCTCGACGTGCAGCAGCCCGACTGGCGCCGCCACGATGAAGATCGCAATCACCGTTCTTGAATCGGAGATTTGTGATGAGAAACGTCGACCGCAAACTATATCGCAGCAGTAATCAGTCCTGGCTAGGCGGTGTCTGTGCCGGTGTCGCGGAATGTTATGGGCAGCCGGTTTGGCTGATACGAATTCTGATGATCACGTTGTTTGTTTTTAGCGGCAGTCTGGCTGCATTGGTCTATCTGGCGGGCATATTCCTGCTGGATAAACAGCCGACACAATTGCCGCCACAAACCCGTTTTCGCCCACAATTTGGCTATGGCGAAGATGCCGCACAACGGGCTCGCCAACTGAGTGAACGCATGCAGCAACTGGATCAACGGTTGCAAGCGATGGAACGTTATGTGACCTCCAGCCGTTACCGCTTTGATAAAGAATTTAATAAATTATAGGAATGGATATGCATCGACAGCTGAGGCAATGCCTGCGAACAGTCACTCTTGGGCTCTTATCCTGTTTATTTTTAACGTCACCCGCGCAAGCCGGTTTACTGCGGGAACGCTTGCAAGAACGGTTCGCCGAACGGCACGCGGCAACCGCCGAAAATATAACGGAAAATGATGAATTTACTGACACCAGCGTGACATCAAATTCATTACCCGCGGGCGTTCGGGTGATCCGTAATCTGGCTTATGGCGCGGATGCCAAACAACGGCTCGATGTTTATTTGCCAACACATCCAGTTACAAACGCCCCCGTAATTTTTATGGTACATGGCGGCGCCTGGCGTACTGGCGATAAAGCGATGAGTAACGTTGTGGATAATAAAATCACCCGTTGGGTGCCTAATGGTATTGTTTTTATTTCCATCAATTATCGCTTATTGCCGCAGGCTGACCCGTTATTACAGGCACAGGATGTCGCAACCGCCCTCGCCTATGCGCAAAAAAATGCCGCGCAATGGGGGGCCGATGCACACCAATTTGTCTTAATGGGTCATTCTGCTGGTGCCCATCTGGTCAGCTTACTGGCCGCCGATCCGACGTTAGCCACTCGACAAGGTGCACAACCTTGGTTAGGCACTGTTTCACTCGACAGTGCTGCATATGATGTTCCTCGGATCATGGCAGCCAAACATTACCGTTTCTACGATAAAGCCTTTGGCTCTGACCCCGCTTATTGGCAAGCCGCATCCCCGTTACAGCAACTCCAATCGCAACAAACCGCATTTCTGGCGATCTGTTCAACTCAACGCCCCGATAAACCTTGTGATCAGGCCGGTGATTTTGTCTCGCAGGCCAAAAGCCAACAGATAACTGCGTCATTACAACCGGAACCG
Organism: uncultured Tolumonas sp.; assembly: GCA_903931645.1. Taxonomy (GTDB): domain Bacteria; phylum Pseudomonadota; class Gammaproteobacteria; order Enterobacterales; family Aeromonadaceae; genus Tolumonas. The sequence goes on along the minus strand of CAIZDF010000073.1, from coordinate 4,895 downwards.
CTCACTCACAAAGAGATCAATCAACAACTCGGGCTGAATAATGCGTATACCCAACGGGTAGAAACCTTTCTCGCCGGATTAAGTCAGCCCTTGTGTCAGCGTATTGTTCCAGATAAAGCAACCCAATGTTCTCGAAATTGAACTGTCGGAATAACGCACGGAAGTCTATGGTTTGACTATGCTTAATGCTTAAAGTTGAGTTATTACCGGCGTACCTGTCGTGAATGATACGCCCATCATTCAGCGTAGAAAGGGAACAAACCATGACCAAGTTGCTTGTACTGTATTATTCCATGTATGGCCATATTGAAACGATGGCCAACAGTGTGGTCGAAGGCGCTCGAGAAGTGGATGGCGTCGAAGTCACACTCAAACGGGTTTCTGAAACGATGGACTCTGCGATCTTTGCTTCTGCCGGAGGCAAAGCCAGCCAGACCCCTGTCGCTACGCCCGCGGAGCTAGCCGACTATGATGCCATTATCTTTGGGGTACCCACCCGCTTTGGCAATATGGCCGGACAGATGCGGACTTTCCTCGATCAAACCGGTGGCTTATGGGCCAAAGGGGCATTGTTTGGCAAAGTAGCCAGTGTGTTTAGTTCGACCGGTGTTGGTGGCGGACAAGAGATGACCATTACCTCAACCTGGACCACGCTTGCCCATCACGGCATGGTGATTGTACCGATTGGTTATGGCGCCAGTGAACTGTTTGATATCAGCCACGTTAGCGGCGGCACGCCGTATGGGGCAACAACCATTGCTGGGGGGGATGGTTCTCGGCAACCCGATGCCCGTGAACTGGCGATTGCCCGTTTTCAGGGTAAACATGTCGCCACCGTCGCAGCAAAACTAAAAGGCTAACGCGTTTCATTGGCCCATAAAAAAAGCGGAGACCACATGGCCTCCGCTTTTTTATTCTCGCTTAACGCGAGCGTTTGACTTTGAATTTGCTGATCAGTTGGTTCAGTTGTGACGCTTGCGCGGTTAACTCGCTCGCCGCAGCCGAACATTGTTCAGAGCTGGCACTGTTCTGATGCGTGATCTCATCAATCTGTCCGATCCCCAAACTGATTTGTTCAATACCGGATGCTTGTTCACTGGCAGCAGAGGCAATGTCCGCCACCAGCGCTGATGCTTCCGCCGCACCGGTGACGATATCGGCCAACGCAGTGGCAGTTTTATCCGCCAGCTCCATACCTTTGACGGTACGTTGGCTCGATTCGGCAATCAAAGAGGCCGTGCGTTTTGCTGCTTCCGCACTACGAGCTGCCAGATTACGCACTTCGTCCGCAACTACCGCAAAGCCACGGCCATGCTGACCCGCACGTGCCGCTTCAATCGCCGCATTCAACGCCAGCAAGTTGGTTTGCGTGGCAATTTCATCAATGGCTTTAATGATATTGGTGATATCTCTACCGGAACGATCAATTTCCTGCATCGCCACCATCAAATCATCCATTAACTTGTTACCGTCCTGCGCCGATTGTTCTGCCTCCACCGACAGATGATTGGCTCGGTTAGCATTATCCGCACTTTGCCGTGTCTGTGCGGCAATTTGCGTGATAGTCGCGCTGATTTCCGTGATTGCAGAGGCTGATTCGGTCGCGCCACTGGCTAAATCCTGACTTAAACCTGAGACTTGATCGGCATTACTACTGATAAGTCCGGCGCCACTTTGCAGATCCGAGATCAACCCGTTCAACGTTTTAACCATACGCTGTAATGCCAAACCTAACTGGTCACGATCCGAGGCCAAACGCACATCGACATCGAGATCGCCTTGTGAGATCCGTTCGGCCAGATGAACTTGTTCCTGCAAACTATCCGCCATACGGTCCAAGGCGCTGGATAACTGCCCCACCTCATCGACCGATGCATGCGATAACCGTTTGGACAAATCCCCTTCCTGGATCGCTTTGGCTAAATCAGCCGCTTTACGGATCGGATTAGCAAGCGAACGGGCTGACAGCCACAAGGCAATCATTGCCAGAATGGAAATCACCACACCAACGCCGATCTGCCACAGCATGTTATGCGTCGCCAATGATCCTATTTCTGCATTCAGTTGCTCATTTTCTGCCAGCACGACATCACGGCTGATTTTGATCATCACGGCCCAAGGTTTTCCGGTACGGCCTAACTCAATCGGTGAAAACACCTCGATCATGCCGGTATCAGGATCAATACGGGCCAGGCTTTTACCTTCCTGAATGGCTTTAAAGCCCACTTCCCAATCTTTATCCATTACTTTCTTAAAGTGCTGCCCAATCAAATCAGGGTGTTCACTGTCAGCGACCAGCAAGCCATTATCGGCGACGATACCCACTTCACCTTTACCGCCAAACAGCTCTTTATCCACCTTCTGACTGACTTTTTGCACAAAATCGAGATCGTAGTCAGCACCGGCTACACCGTAAAATTTACCGTCCGCCAAAATCGGCACTGACAACGTCGCCAGCCAGACCTGTTTGCCTTGCACTATGTAGGGTAAAGGTCCCAGCACGCTTTCTTTGTGCGTATCACGCGGCACGATATACCAGCCGCCTTTTAAGACGCCATTCGGATGCGTGTCATTGGTGTCATATTCCACCAATGGTTGCACTGCTATTTTGCCATCGGCGCTACGCGTCCAATACGGAGTAGATCGACCGGTCATTGCATTATTGCCATTTTGTCCGGTGGTAAAATCCTGATCCTTACCGTCAATGGCATTGGGTTCCCAGCAAGAGTAGGTACCATTGAAATCCGGGTTTTGCTTTAAGACATTAAGTAAAACCGCATTTACCTGATCACGCCCCAGTACCAGATTACCGCTTTGTTCCGCAGCCATTTTGGAAACAGCAAAAGAATTTGCCATCGTTCTGGCTGAATCTAATGCCACATCAAACTGCGCGCGGATCTCACCGGCATAACGACCGCCCAAGTTATTGACTGCATCAAGCGCATTTTTCTGGACTAATTCACTGCCTCTGGCACCGATCAATTTTTGTGTGTTAGAGCCGGAATAAACGCTATACCCCACCAACGAGCCTGCCGTGGCCAGCAAGCATATACCACCTATCAAAGCGATTTTTGTCTGAATTGAACGTAATTGCATAAATCCACCATAGTCCGACTGTGATGAAGGAGGCGTGGCGTTGTTCACACCCAAAAGAAACATCTGTTATGTAATTATTCAGATTGCTAATTGAATCTAGTAAATATTCAAATAAAGACAACATGACAAATACGGATCTTTGACTGCTATCTATATCTTGATTGTTAATTTAGTGATCTATCAGAGGTGCAAACTCGATTCAGCCAAGGCAAATTAGAGTAAGTGTTAAAAATTGAAAGGTTAATCGCGAGAAGATAATTTCTGGTAGGTGGGATTTTGCGGAAAGCGGAAAAAATAAAAGGGCGACATAAGTCACCCCTCTGAAAGTCTTGGTTGCCCAAGCCTGCGACGATATGGCATCGTCTTATCTCATCCTTGAAGGCCCTTCCCGATCCATCGGGACATCCTTTTAAGCATCCTGCGTAACAAATAATCCTTACTTGTTACTTTCTTCAATCCATGAAGACATCCTGATAACCACATCCTGTGGTGCATCCTTCTGCCATCCTGGCTTGCCACTCATCCTGAGCAACAATGACTTCGTCCTGAAGTATCCTGCGTCATCCTGACTGTTACTCTTCCCGAGTAACAAGACCTCGTCCTGAGGTATCCTTTTGTCGTCCTGACTGCTACTCGTCCTGAGTAACAACACCTCAATCCTGAGGTAAATCCGTTTTGTCATCCTGACAAAGCTTCTCAACCTTGAGAAACCGCAGCGCGTCCTGCAGGAGTAATACTAAGGATTTGTAGCTTTCCTACAAGTAGCCTAAATATGCTATTTTTCCAATAATTTATGCACAGAATGATTAATTCGTTATTTATCAATAAATTAACTTATGTGTATTCTTGTTGGCTGGCACGAAGAAGCGTCTTTGCTCACAGTAACTATGGCAAATATCCTACACGCCTGTAAGCCATCGATAGGAATGAGATAAGAGGGATGTGGTGAAAAATAGCAGAAACCGCCGCCAGAGGAGAGAAAAATGGCGGCGGAATACAGATTAACGCACAGAACGTGCGCGCATCTCGAAAATCATCTTTTCAGCGGTGCAGGTAAATTGCAGCGTGGTATTCAGCACAACACCGCCTTCCACGGTTTGCAGTTCACTGCTGACTTGCACATCGGCACAAGCCTGTTTCGCCACGTCGATGTAACGTGCCTGACGCGCCAGTGCATCGGCTTCGTCATCACCTTCAACTGGGATCACAACCACATCATCACCTTCGTGAATGATGGTACCCACTTCGGCCAGACAGCCACAGGCTTCACACACTTCTTCTTTATGTTCTACTGCCATGTTCAGCTCCTTAAATAAACTAATCTGGTTACATCGGCGAAGATGTAACCCCACAGAATGCTGTCAGTCTAGCAGCATCTGCTAAAGCAAATGCCGCCGTCAGATCAATTTGATGCAGAATTTATACTGGTATCTGCTAACGCCAGCATGAAGGCATATTCCTGCGCGATATCGAGGAAATAACGATAACGCCCGGATTTTCCGCCGTGCCCGGCATCCATATCCATACTCAGCAACAGCAAATTGTCGTCGGTTTTATTCGCCCGCAATTTGGCGACCCATTTGGCCGGTTCCCAATATTGCACCTGCGAATCGTGCAAACCACTGCCCACCAACAAGTGCGGGTAGGCTTGCGCTGTTACCTGATCATACGGGCTGTAAGCTTTGATGTAGTCGTAAACCGCCGGTTCACGCGGATCACCCCATTCATCATATTCACCGGTAGTTAACGGAATAGACTCATCCAGCATGGACGTCAGTGTATCCACAAATGGCACCACG
>CAIZDF010000072.1 GCA_903931645.1 uncultured Tolumonas sp. | reverse complement strand
GAATACTGCAAGGATTACGTCAGCAAGGCATTCGTATTGCCATTGATGATTTTGGTACTGGGTATTCTTCGTTGGCATATCTAAAACAATTCCCGCTGGATGTGCTTAAAATCGATAAACGGTTTGTCGATGACATTCCACATGAACGTGATGACATGGAAATAGCCGCCGCTATTGTGGCCATGGGTCATTCATTACGTTTGACCGTGCTGGCCGAAGGTGTCGAGACAGAAGCGCAACTGGCATTCTTAAAACAACAAGGTTGTGATTATTATCAAGGCTATCTGCGCAGCCCGCCGTTACCTGCCGATGAGTTTGTAAAGTTGCTAAAACAACAAAATAAACCGGTCAGCACAGGTAGAAAATCAAAACGGCGGGTCAGAGCGTCAATACAAACAGCATAACTTTACGCATTAATACCGTCAGTGCGTCTTTATCCAGTGTCGGATTGTGAATACTTTTCATCAATAGGCCATCAAACATCGCCGAGATGAGATCGGTTTTTACTTGCACATCCACACTGGATACAGCGCCACGCTGGGCCATTTCTTTGATGAGCAAATCGGTCAGTCTCTGCTGACAGATTTGATTAGATTTTTGTACGGTGGCTGCGACCTGCGGATTACGGGCTGATTCGGCCATGATTTCCAACATCAAGGCGGCGCATTCCGGATTGGTATTTGCGTCCACACCACAGGTCACGCCATCAACCATTGTTTGCAGAATGTCATCGGACGAATAAAATATTTCCGTCCATTCCATCATCTCTTCCAAATCACGATCAACGATCGCAGCAATGATCGCTTCTTTACTATCAAAATAGTGATAGATATGACCCGGGCTCATGCCTGCAGTCTTAGAAATCTGCGCCATGCTGGCACCATGAAAACCATGATTACGAAAACAAATGGCAGCCGCATCCAGCACCTGATGGCGCCGTTGTGCCGCACGATCTGATTCCGGGGGCGTCATTGTGATCTCGTTCATAGAACCATCCAGCTAGTTGGGGGGGCGTATATTAACTTGATCCTGATTGATACTGAAAAAATTCTAATCTAGAATGGACAGTCTAAATAGAATGAACGTTCAATTTTTTGCACAACTTAACGTTCTGAGGCCGGAATCGTCAAAGTTCTGTGACAATTTCCAGTTCAGATAATAAGACAAACGCAAATAGCCATGACGAATCTGAGGTTAACATGCTGCATCACGCCACTTTATTCCGTGCAACCCCCATTGCATTATTAACTGCAACGCTACTGCTGGCGGGTTGTAAGCCATCTGCCGAACAGAATCAGGCGCCAGCAAATATGCCAGCACCAGAAGTTAATGTGATCACATTACAACCTCAGACATTGACCTTGCATACTCAATTACCTGGCCGTACCAGCGCCTTCCGAGTCGCGGAAGTTCGCCCACAAGTTGGTGGCATCATCATCAAAAGGTTCTTCCGCGAAGGCAGTGACGTAAAAGCTGGCCAGGTGCTGTATCAGATTGATCCCGCGACCTATGAAGCCAGTTTGGCCAGTGCCAAGGCATCTTGGGAACGCGCACAGGCATCTGAAGCTATTGCCCGTTTAAAAGCCGAACGTTATCGCGATCTCAGCAAAACCAATGGTGTCAGCCGTCAGGAAAATGATGATGCCGAAGCCAGCTGGAAACAGGCTGTAGCAGATGTTGCCTCAGCGAAAGCGGCTGTAGATACCGCTCGGATTAATGTCGAATACACCCAACTCAAAGCACCCATTTCCGGTCGTATCGGTAAATCGACCGTTACGGAAGGCGCGTTAGTGACCGCGCAACAAACGACGGCTCTCACCACTATTCAGCAATTGGATCCGTTGTATGTCGATGTCAGCCAATCCAGTAGCGACCTGCTGAAATTGAAAAAAGCCTTATCCGACGGCCAGTTAGAAAAAGCAGGCCCGCAGGAAGCAAAAGTTCAGTTATTGATGGAAGATGGTTCTCGTTATGGCGATAGTGGCAAATTGCAATTTTCTGATGTCACCGTCGATGAAGGCACTGGCAGTGTAACGGTCCGCGCCATTTTTGCTAACCACGAGCAACAGTTACTACCAGGCATGTTTGTTCGTGCCGAATTAGGTGAAGCATCCGTTAAAGATGCGCTGTTAGTGCCGCAATTAGCGGTTAGCCATGATCCGCGCGGTAAGGCGACAGTTTTAGTGGTCAATACCCAAGGTCAGGTTGAACAAAAAGCCTTTGAAACTGCACGTAGTGTCAACAATAGCTGGCTAATCAAAGACGGTTTATCTGCTGGCGATCAGGTGGTCGTGAATGGCTCACAAAAAGTTCAGGTTGGCATGAAGGTGAAAGCGACGCCTGTTGATATCGCATCGCTAACCACCAACACCCCAGCTGCTAAGCAGTAATACTCGCGGAGTCGTTATGTCCAGATTTTTTATTGATCGCCCGATTTTCGCGTGGGTTATCGCTATTGTTATTATGCTGGCCGGGGCATTGGCCATTAAAAACCTGCCCATTGCACAGTACCCAACCATTGCGCCGCCATCGGTGCGGATCAGCACCAGCTACCCAGGCGCGTCAGCTAAAACGGTAGAAGACAGCGTCACTCAGGTGCTGGAACAGAACATGACCGGCTTGGATAACCTGCTGTATATGTCATCGCAAAGTGACTCCAGCGGGAATGTCACCGTCAGCCTGAACTTTATGGCAGGTACCAATGCCGACACCGCACAGGTGCAGGTACAGAACAAGGTGCAACAAGCGCTCAGTTCACTGCCACAGACGGTGCAAAATCAAGGCGTTCGGGTCGAAAAATCGTCCTCATCGTTCCTGATGGTTGCCGGTTTGATCTCTGAAAATGGTGCAATGGATCAGGCCGACCTCAGTGATTATTTGGTGACTAATATCAAAGAGCCGCTCAGCCGTATTGAAGGTGTTGGGAGTGTACAAATCTTTGGTGCTGAGTATGCAATGCGGGTTTGGCTTGACCCTAACAAACTCAATAGCTATAGCCTGACACCCAGTGATGTAACAGCAGCGATCACCTCGCAAAATACACAGATCTCGGTTGGTCAGCTGGGTGCAGCACCGGCGGTAGCCGGTCAACAGTTTAATGCCACCATTACTGGCCAAAGTCGTTTGACCAGCATGGATGAATTCAAAAATATTCTGCTGAAAGTTAACACTAACGGCTCACAAGTGCGTCTGCGTGACGTTGCTCGTGTCGAGCTGGGTGCGGAAAGTTACAATGCAGTCAGCCGTTATAATGGCAAACCGGCAGCGGGTATTGCGATTAATCTGGCCACTGGTGCGAATGCACTGCAGACCGCGACATTGGTAAAAGCCAAAATGGCAGACCTGTCTAAATACTTTTCGCCTGGTATTAAAGTCGTTTATCCGTATGACACGACTACGTTTATTAAGATTTCGATTACAGAAGTTGCACATACCTTAGTGGAAGCCGTGATACTGGTGTTCTTCATCATGTATCTGTTTTTACAAAACTTCCGCGCCACCTTGATCCCAACCATTGCCGTACCGGTGGTCTTGCTTGGCACGTTTGGCATCATGTCGGCGGCGGGTTACAGCATCAATACGCTGACTATGTTTGGTTTGGTGTTGGCTATCGGTCTGTTGGTCGACGATGCCATCGTGGTGGTAGAAAACGTCGAGCGGGTGATGTCTGAAGAAGGGCTGTCACCGCTGGAAGCCACGCGAAAATCGATGGATCAGATCACCGGTGCCTTAGTGGGGATCGCATTGGTGCTGTCGGCTGTGTTTGTACCGATGGCCTATTTCAGTGGCTCCACTGGCGCAATCTATCGTCAATTTTCGCTGACCAATGTTTCCGCAATGGCACTTTCGGTGCT
>CAIZDF010000071.1 GCA_903931645.1 uncultured Tolumonas sp. | reverse complement strand
GTTATTCCTGCGCGTTATCAATCGACCCGTTTACACGGTAAACCGTTAGCGGATATTCATGGTCAACCTATGATTGCTTGGGTCGTCGAACGCGCTAAGCAAGCAGGTGCGAGCCAAGTCATTGTGGCGGTGGATGATGAGCGAGTTGCTGCAGCCGTATCTGCTTTAGGTGTCGATGTCTGTATGACAGGCAGTCATCATCAGTCTGGCACTGAGCGTCTGGCTGAGGTGTGTGAAAAATATGCTTTTGCTCCCGATACCATTGTGGTGAATGTGCAGGGTGATGAACCATTGATCCCTCCGTCGATCATTAGCCAAGTGGCGAACAATCTGGCGAACACCTCAGCACCTATGGCAACTTTGGCGGTAGCGATTGAAGATGAACACGAAGTGTTTAATCCGAATGCCGTTAAAGTGGTGATGGATCAGCAAGGTCATGCGTTGTATTTCAGCCGCGCTACCATTCCATGGGATCGTGATGGTTTCGCGCAAATTCCAAAACAGCTGCGGCATACATTCCTACGTCACATTGGTATCTATGCTTATCGTGCCGGATTTATCCGCCAATATGTCAGTTGGCCTGCCAGCCCGTTAGAGCAAATTGAATCATTAGAGCAGTTGCGAGTGCTCTGGAATGGCGAAAAAATCCATGTCGCAGTCGCAATAGAAAATCCGCCAGCAGGCGTGGATACCGCTGAAGATCTGGAGAAGGTTTGTCGTTATCTGGATGAAGTTAAACAGAAATAGTGATTCAGCGCTGTAAATGAGTATGAGCCAGAGTGATATCTCTGGCTTTTTTGTTTCTGTATTCTTATGCTGAATCGATTCTTCTGTGTTGCTTGCATTTTATGTAACTAAGCGTAACATTATGCAAACAATTTGCACTCATATCTCCTCAAGGACAGCATCATGAAAATAGGGACCACGCTTGGCGAATTCATCATCAAAAAACAAGCGGATTTTCCACATGCCTCTGGTGAACTTAGCTCCTTGCTCGCCTCCATTCGTCTAGCCGCCAAAATTGTAAATCGTGAGATTAATCAGGCCGGTTTAAGCGATATTCTTGGTGCAATGGGTCGGGCCAACGTGCAGGGTGAAGATCAGCAAAAACTGGATTGGTTTGCGAATGAGAAATTTAAAGATGCGCTGGCCGCTCGCGGTGAAGTGTGTGGTTTAGCTTCTGAAGAAGAAGATGACTTTGTCGCTTTCGACCCAGTCAGTGGCAAAAAATCAAAATATGTCGTGTTGATCGATCCATTGGATGGTTCGTCAAACATCGATGTTAACGTGTCAGTTGGCACCATTTTTTCTATCTATCGTCGAGTCACCCCCTCTGATCAGCCAGCTACACTGGCCGACTTCTTACAGCCGGGTCACCGACAAGTGGCTGCCGGTTATGTGATCTATGGTTCATCAACCATGCTAGTGTATAGCACAGGGCAGGGGGTGAATGGTTTTACGCTTGATCCGTCTATTGGTTGTTTCTGCTTGTCTCATCCGGATATCAAGATCCCTGATCAGGGCTATTGTTATTCCGTTAACGAAGGTCATTACCTGAAATTTCCGCAGGGTGTAAAACAATATATCAAGTATTGTCAGGCTGTAGATGAGCAGGAAAAACGCCCGTATACATCACGCTATATTGGTTCGTTAGTAGCTGATTTTCATCGTAATTTGTTAAAAGGTGGCATCTACATGTATCCGTCTGGTACTAATGCACCGAAAGGTAAATTACGTTTGTTATATGAGTGCAATCCGATTGCATTTTTGGCTGAACAGGCGGGTGGTAAGGCATCGACTGGCCGGACCCGGATCCTGGATTTGGATCCTACTGAATTGCATCAGCGTACGCCGTTTTATGTCGGTTCACGTTTTATGGTGGATAAACTGGAAGAGTTTGTTGCTCAGTATTCGTAAATCAACTATTTCACTCAAAACATAGATTGTGCAGTAAAAGAAAGGGCAGCGATTCGCTGCCCTTTTTATATCTAAGTAATTAGTTAGTAAATAACAATTACTTACGTTTATTTAGTGGTAACACAGTACGAGTTGGTGCACCGGTATACAACTGACGCGGACGCCCAATTTTACTGGATGGATCAGCCTGCATTTCCAGCCAATGTGAAATCCAGCCGATGGTACGTGCCAAGGCGAAGATAACGGTAAACATGGATGTTGGAATGCCGATCGCATTCAGGATGATACCTGAGTAGAAGTCGACGTTCGGGTACAGTTTTTTCTCGATGAAATACGGATCAGACAGTGCAATGCGTTCCAGCTCCATCGCGACATCCAGTAATGGATGGTTGCTGATGTTCAATTCCTGCAATACCGCATGACAAGTATCACGCATAACCACTGCACGTGGGTCGTAGTTGCGATAGACACGATGACCAAAACCCATCAGACGGAATGGATCATTCTTATCTTTAGCGCGTGCCACGAAATGCGGAATGCGATCAACAGAGCCGATTTCCTGCAGCATCTTCAGACAGGCTTCGTTGGCACCACCATGTGCAGGGCCCCACAGTGAAGCGATACCCGCAGCGATACAAGCAAATGGATTGGCACCAGAAGAACCCGCTAAACGCACGCTGGAGGTTGATGCGTTCTGTTCGTGGTCAGCATGCAGTACAAAGATAATATCCATCGCACGCTCAATGACTGGGTTCACGCGATATTCTTCACAAGGCACCGCAAACATCATGTGCAGGAAGTTACCGGCATAACTCAGATCATTACGTGGGTAGATGAACGGCTGCCCCATCGAATATTTATAAGACATCGCGGCCAGTGTCGGCATCTTTGAAATCAGACGATATGCGGCTACTTCACGGTGCTGTTCATGACTGATATCTAATTCGTCGTGGTAGAACGCAGATAAAGCACCGGCAACCCCACACATAACGGCCATTGGATGAGAGTCACGACGGAATGCTTTGAACAAGGAGGTGATCTGTTCATGCACCATGGTATGGCGAGTCACCATATAACGGAATTTGTCGTACTGTTCTTTGTTCGGCAGTTCGCCGTTCAGCAGCAGATAACAGACTTCCAGATAGTTCGAGTCTTTCGCCAGTTCAGCAATAGGATAACCACGATACAACAGGATACCGGCATCACCATCAATATAGGTGAGCTTTGAAGTACAGGATGCAGTCGATAGGAAACCTGGATCGTAAGTGAAATAGCCGTGTTCCCCTAATGCGCGAACATCGATTACCTCAGGACCTTCAGTCCCTGACAGGATAGGCAGTTCGATCGGCTCTTGACCGGGGATGTGCAGGGTGGCTACTTTATTAGCCATGGCAAGTCTCCTTTGCAATTAATGTAAAAGCGGTAGTCGCGAGTAATAGCTACGCGAAACGTTTTTGTATTGTTCCTTTATAGTTCGTATAAACGCTATTGCGCTTGATAGCAATAAAAAATCCTTACTGCGTCACACTAATTTCAACCATCCTGATGCGCTTTGTCAATTTTATAGCGATACCTAAATGTATGAATGGTCACAGTTTGGGAGCTTAGTTCATAAAATTGTGTTTCTAATAGGTTAAATTTTTGTAATGAATTGGGATAGCTGAATATACTGAATGGGCTGTTGCTTTATATCCGTAAACAGCGGCAGAAATGAGTAAACAAGATTGTTTTTTGAGCATTGAAGTTACCTTATTCGCTCTGTGATTGCCGTAACAGTAACAGGCAATCATAATATGTTGAATATAAAAGGAACCTTTTCATCCTGAGGGCCAAACTGAGAGAAATCAGTGCCGTTTTCAGGTGATTCATCCGGTCAGATGAAAAACACTGATG
>CAIZDF010000070.1 GCA_903931645.1 uncultured Tolumonas sp. | reverse complement strand
CTGTTTCCCCGCTGATTACTGGAACCTTAAAAATATCCAGTTCCGTTTTTCTCATTCCAGAAACTAATTTTTTCACTGTACGTCTATAAACCGCTCTATGCCTGATTTCACTCCGGCGTAGCGATTATTTCATCTCAAAATATGAATCAGACTATGATGAAAAAAAATGAAAGTCTCATCAAAAACCGGATGAGCAAATGGCAATATGCCATTTTAGCGTTGATATTTATTACTTTTAGCTTTTATTCCCTCCCTACCTTCTTTGGAGAACGGCCCGCGTTGGGCTTGCATTACGAACAAGCATGGGCAGGCAACGATAAAAATATTCTGCAGGAAAATCAGATCTCACCGGAAACCGTGATTCAATCGGAAGATAAAACATTGCTGGTTTTCTCGTCACAAGCCGATCAGCAACGAGCCAAACAGCTATTAGAACTGAATGGTTATGATGGCAGTCAACTCACGCTCGAATTCTTCTCTGACTCACCGGGCTGGATGCAATCGCTGGGGGCAGCGCCGATCCGGTTAGGGCTCGATCTTCGCGGTGGTTCTCAGCTGTTAATGGCTGTGGATACCGACTTTATCGTTAAAAATCACACTCGTAATTTTGCCGACACACTGCGCACTCAGTTTAAAAAAGAGAAATTACGCGGCACGACAATTACCGCCAATAACGATGAAGTGCAGATCACGTTACCGACCACACAGGAAATCAGCCCCTGGCTAAAAATCATCCGTCAGGAGACCACCGGCCAGACTAACCCTTGGGTTTCGCAACGCGAAGATAACCGAATAACACTGCGGTTGAGCGAAACGGAGCGCAATACCCTGATCAATAATGGTGTGACGCAGAATCTGTCGATCCTGAAAAAGCGTATTAATGAACTGGGGATCGTCGAAGCCTCGGTGCAGCGCCAAGGGCAAAATGGCATTCGGATCGAATTGCCGGGTGTTCATAACCCGAAACAAGCCAAAAATGTGATTGGTGCCACGGCATCATTAGCCTTTTATCAGGTCAGTAATACAGGCAGTTACCAGCTACAAGATAAGTCGGCTCGTAGCATTAACATGATGCGTGAACCGGTGCTTAGCGGTGAACATATTGTTGATGCGCGCGCCAGTGCCGACGAAATGGGCCGACCGCAAGTTAGTATTGTGCTGGATAAAACCGGTGGCGACAAAATGAACTGGTTCAGCAGAAATAATGTCGGTCAGGCTATGTCGACGGTGTTTACTGAATATAAAAATGCACCTGATGGCTCATTAAAGGCAAACAGTCAGGTTATCAATGTCGCCACCATTCAAACTACATTGGGCAATCAATTCCGCATCACTGGACTTGATAGCCTGAGCGAAGCGCAAGAGCTATCAATGTTATTACGGGCCGGTGCGTTGACGGCACCACTCAAAATACTCGAAGAACGCTCGATTGGCCCGACGTTAGGTATGGAAAACATTAAAGCCGGATTCAGTGCCTTAGCCTTCGGTATGGTCGGCATGATGCTGTTTATGCTGGTGTGGTATCGCCGCTTTGGCTGGGTCGCAATTGTCGCGCTGATTACGAACCTACTGATGCAAGTTGGCTTATTGGCCCTCTTACCCGGGGCGGTATTAACGCTGCCCGGCATTGCAGGGTTAGTGCTCACCGTTGGTATGGCCGTTGACACGAATGTGCTTATTTTTGAGCGGATTAAAGATCGTCTGCGCGAAGGCGGCAGTCTGGCGAATGCTATCGATTTTGGTTATCGCTCAGCTTTTGTCACTATTTTTGACGCCAATATCACCACGTTGATCAGCGCCATTGTGCTCTACAGCATTGGCTCCGGCCCACTGCAAGGCTTTGCCATTACGCTGATCCTGGGTCTTATTTCCAGCATGATCACCGGTGTCTGGGGCACCAGAGCGGTAATCAATCCTATCTGGGGAAGAAGCTCCCTGAAACTGCTGCGGGTATAACATGATGAATCTATTTCGTACTTTAACGCTAACCCATTACCGTTATACCGGGCTGATGATTTCTATCATTCTGACTCTGCTTTCCGTCATTGTTCTTTCCATATACGGGCTCCACCTTGGTCTGGATTTCACTGGCGGTGTATTGCTGGAACTGAAAATCCAGACCTTAAAAAGCGCCACCGAGCTAAATACCATTCTTAATTCATCATTAGCGAATTTTGTTCAGCTGCAATATAACGGCGTTCTCGGAGAGTGGATGGTGAAATTACCGCCGCAGGAAAGTGGTTTTGTCGCTGCTGAATTGGTGAAACAAATTAGTATCGATTTAAATCTGCCGGTTGAATTAAGCAAAACGACGATTGTCGGACCTCAAGTCGGCGCTGATCTCTTTGAGCAAGGGTTATTAGCACTCTTAGCTGCTTCAGCCGCAATCTCGGTTTATCTGGCATTCCGGTTTGAATGGCGACAAGCGATTGGTGTATTACTGTCTGTTTTACACGATGCCGTGATTGCGCTGGGTTTACTGTCATGGATGCAAATCGAGTTTGATCTGAATGTGATCGCCGGTCTGATGGCCGTCATTGGTTATTCGCTCAATGACAGTATTGTTATCTCAGATCGCTTACGCGACTTACTGCGCAGCCCCACGGCGACAGACATTTATCAATGTTCAAACAAGGCAATTCGGGCCACTTTCAGCCGCACGTTGATCACCTCAGGAACCACTTTGTTTACGGTCAGCGCATTACTGCTATTTGGTGGCGAAGCGTTGTTCTCTTTTTCTTTTACGCTGTTTATCGGAGTATTAGTGGGCACTGTCTCATCCATTACCATTGCATCGACAGTGCAGGAACTACTAGGGTTAAGCGCTGAAGCATATCGAAAGAAAGAACTGATTGACGACGACGGAATAACGGAATCGCTGTAATACAACACCAACATCAGGGTTTATCACTGCATAGACCCTGATGTTTTTTTGGTAACGATCGCACTTAAACGATCTTTTTCTGCCACCAGCTGAAGATAAAAAACAAACCTCCCGCAACACCAATGCCCCAAAATGCATCGAGACACGACATCACCACCGACTGCTGCGTCGCTAAGTTATAAAGCTGTGACATTGACACACTATAGTGCGCAATAGTTCGTTCATTTACATTCTCAGCAAGCCGCGTGTAGTGTTCAGCTTCTCTGGTTTGCAAAAACACATTCGTTAGTGAAACCGCCGTTGAATTCATTAACTCCCGCAGCATATTTTTAGTTTGATAAGCTTGCGAAAATAGCCGGCTATCCGTCTCCCTGAAAGTATTAAAGGCGGCCGTGCCTTGCCCTATTGCAGCAAAACCAGAGAGAAAAATCAGTGGAATCGCCATATCCCAAAGACGAATACCTGAACTTAAATGACTACTGAGCAGACCAAAAATACTCAGGCAGGCGAAGGCAAATAAAAGGTAGTGTTTCTGGTTTGAGTGCTTGGCGGAAACTTTAAGATGCAGCCAGGCAAAGATCAGCGAACAGAGTGAAGTGGTGGTCAGCAAAGCACCGCAGTTAAGCACCGGGAACGAGAGCCCTCTTTGCAGAAAAATCGGGATCAAATAATTTGTGGAAGAGATGACCAGATAACAAAGTGCATAAATCATCAATCCGGCTAAATAACGGCTGGAGAAGAAATGACGGAAGGAAAGAAGAGAATGGTGGCGTTGGTGTTCAAACCAAACAAACAAACCAAGCCCGGTGATCGCCAACAACAATAAACCACTGAATAATGACTCGTCGCTAAAATAATCATACGGTGCATTTTCAACGATGTACTGCAATACAAACACCCCAGCCACCAAACAGAACATATTCGTTGGGTGTAATTTCCCGGATGGGCGAAGCTTGCGCACATTACTGGTCGTCTTCCCTGTTAACCACCAGACAGCCGCGATTTGTGATAGTTGAATCAAGAACAACGCACGCCAGCTGTAATACTCCAAAATCAAGGCTGCCAAAAATGCCGCCATCGCACTTCCGCCCACTAAGCTGTATGCCATGTAACGTATCGCTAATCCTCGTCCGGCAGGTGTTGGCGCAAAGAAATTGACATGTACACGAGCCGCAGTGAAAAAAGCAGAACCGCCTATCGCTTGGATAATTCGTCCGAAAATAAACGACGGTGCGGCATCTGCATTAGCGCAAATCAATGAACCAACGGTAAAGAAAACAAGTGCGTAACGAATAAACCGACGGTAACCAAGCTGAGAAACCAGCCAATGATGCTGAGCAATCATCAAGATCGCCGTTCCTGCATAGATCGCGGTCGTCAAACTGTAGGTATGCAACGTCATCCCTAAACCACCACACAGGTATGAGGATGAAAATGACAACATGGCATTCATAATAAATTCAATACAAACCATCAGGCCAATATTGATACGGAGAAGTTGCCGGATAATCGGCGGATTAAATGGAGCTGCGTACAACATGGATATACCTCGCAAGAGGTATATATTGTAAGAAAGTAATATTATGAATCAAATGAGCATATATAATAGCCATTATGAATGAAATGAATAATGCAAGATCGGCGAGCTTTTTCCAGCAATTCCGCCACTGGGATCTTAACCTGTTGGTGGTTCTGGAAGCGTTGTATGCCGAACAAGGTAATGTAACTCGCGCAGCGCAGCGAGTGGGTTTGAGTCAGTCAGCATTGAGTCATGCCTTGAACCGTTTACGCGACATGTTGGATGACCCCTTATTTGTAAAACGTGGCGCCAAAATGCAACCTACCGCACGCGCAAGCCAATTAGCGCCTTTTGTTGCTCAATGGCTGGATCAATTGCAGGTGGAACTTAGCCCACAATTATTTGACCCAATGACCATCAAAGCCTCGCTACGTTTGGGTATGCCAGAGCATTTAGAGCGGTTGTTATTGCCCGACTTATTACGTTATTTAGGTACCCATGCACCCGGCATCCATATTCATGTCAAAGCAGTGCCCATTTTTCAGCTCAGTGATGAGCTGGATAGCGGTGGAATTGATTTTGCGATTACAGGCGCACAAATTGATCTGTCTGAGGGATATCAACAGCAACTACTGACTCGTAGTCATTTTGTATATGTTTATAACCCTAAATTGCTCACGTTGCCGGACAATCCGACACTGGAAGAGTTAGCAGCAGTACCACAACTCACAACCAGTTATGCTCATAACACGACCAGCATTATTGAAAGTTACTTTCAGGCGCATGGTCTGAAACGCAAGATCATGGCAACAACGTCAGGGATCACTGCAATTCCAGCAATCATTGCAATGTGTCCAGTATTAGTGATTTTGCCAAAGCTCATGATCACTCAATATTCACTTTTTGATGAATTCAACGTAGTGCCATTCGCTGATCAGGATGTCAACGTACCACTCAATCTGGTCTGGCATCGGCTGCATGATCATGATCCAGCCCATCAATATGTGCGGGATTACATCATTCAGCAATTTACAGCGCTCGTTAACTGATCACGTTACGCAGGTCATCATCAGCAGAGAGGTTATCGGTGAGGAAATGTTG
>CAIZDF010000069.1 GCA_903931645.1 uncultured Tolumonas sp. | reverse complement strand
CGGGTAGGCGATACAGGCTTTACCCACAGCAACTAAGTCATAACCGTGTTCGATAGCGGCATCGGCATCAGATTTATTGACGATACCACCAACACCGACCATCGGGATCTGTGCCAGTTTTTCAGAACGCAGCGCGGTGTATTTCTGAATCAACGGAGTCGGATCGTGCTTATCAACAATCGATGGGCGCAATGTATAGCCCATTGAGAAATGCAAGTAATGCAGGCCGAGATCAGCGAGTCGTTCCAGCAAATACAGGGTGTCATCGAAACGAATGCCGGGTATTTCTAATTCTTCTGGTGAGAAACGATAACCGATGATGAAAGAAGGGTCGGCATACTGGCGCACCATTTTCTGGGTAATTTCCAGCACCGCCAACGGGACACGGGCGCGATTTTCACGAGAACCGCCCCATTGATCATCACGCTGATTTGAATTTGGTGAGAAGAATTGCTGGATCAAGTAAGTGTTGGCGCCGTGAATTTCGACACCATCAAAGCCTGCTTTAATCGCGCGACGAACACCTTCACCAAACTTGGTGATCATGTCATCCACTTCTTCTGATGTCAGTGCGACAGGGGTCGCGGCGCCTTCGCGTGGTGCGGCAATTGCGCTTGGCCCAACCGGAGTTCTGCCACCAATCAACTCGGGCTCGACCATCCGGCCGCCGTGATAGATCTGTAAAACAGCCTTGGAGCCTTTGGATTGAATGGCTTCGACGATTTTTGCCAACCCTTCGATTTTGTTGTCGTGATCAACACCGATTGCGCCGGGGAATGCTAACCCTCGGTCATCGATGAAACCACACTCAACGATCACCGTACCAATGCTGCCTGCGCGTTCGCGATAATATTCAACCAGTTCATTGGTCACACTACCGTCGAAATAACCAGTACAAGTGGTCATTGGTGCCATCAGGATACGGTTTTTAAGTTGTATGCCATTAGGAAGGGTAAATGGACTCAGAATTTCATTGTGCAGAATTTCATGGTGAGAGTGCATAAGTATCAACTCCAAACTAAAAACTCATAGATTTAAGAAACAGTAGATTTAAGAAACAGATTCCCGAAGATTGTTTTTATAATTTCAGACTGGTATTGGGGTAATTCTTATTGCAATAAAAACTAATTTTTAACTTGGCTTTCTCTCATGAATTTTTGAGAGTCAAATAGTGTCGGTTAAATTTAATTAACGCATGCAATTAATATTATTTCATTTTCGCATTTAATCTTGCTTACTTTATTTACAAAATTGTTTTTTTTGTTGATTAATAGCTATTTATTAAATATGTGTTTTTATGCTTAATTTATTTAACATTAGTCTAAAGAATAGGGGTGCTTGTTAACATTTTATTTTCAATTAAGCGTATTCTTTTTGTGTATTTATATCAATGCATTGATATTAAAGATTTTTATTTTTACTTCGTTAAGAGGGATGCTTTTGTAAATAGTTTATCTAACTCTGTTTTTTTGTTGTTTACCTGATTCTGTATCTATAGGTTTAAGTAAATTCCAGCCTAAGAAGATATTTACATTGATATTGTTATCTTTCTTGGTTTTTTATTATTTTTGATCAAGATCAAATGTCTCGTTTTTTAAAAGTGATTATACTGAATATATAAGTGAGGAATGCTCTGCTTGTTCTGGTTTAAATGCATTAATCAGGAAAAACTAATTGTCACTATTTTGTAATTAAATTAATTAAAAAATAAGCACTCAAGTCACACATAATTAATTGAACATGTCATAGCCTGCCAGTGGTATTCATTCCGAACTCGGAGTGAATTGGCGATTCCGGAATTTTCGGACATGAAAGACGTCGACATGTATCGAAACAACAAGATTTTTAACTACCGTAGATAAACATTATGAATGAAATGACCGCTCCAATTGATGCTTCATCGGTTGATAAAGCATCTGGTGGTAAAAAAAACCGCCTCTTTTTTATGCTAGCACCATTTGTGGTGACATTGCTGTTATTGCTGGTGCCGGTTCCAGAAGGGTTACAACCTTACGCATGGTATTACTTTGCCATTTTCGTCGGGGTGATTGTCGGTCTGATTTTAGAGCCGATGCCTGGTGCGGTGATTGGTCTGACGGGGGTTGTGGCCATTGCGCTGACCAGTCAATGGGTGTTGTTCAGCCCGGCAGACATGGCTGCGCCTAAATTTAAACTGGCGGCTGAATCATTCAAATGGGCGGTGAGTGGGTTTGGTAACTCGACTGTCTGGCTGATCTTCGGTGCGTTCATGTTTGCCGCAGGTTATGACAAAACCCAGTTTGGCCGTCGTTTAGCGCTTATTTTGGTGAAACATCTGGGTCGTCGTAGCTTAACACTGGGTTATGCCATCACCTTTGCAGACCTGTTGTTGGCACCGTTCACACCATCAAATACTGCGCGCAGTGGTGGTACTATTTTCCCAATCATTGCCAACTTGCCACCGTTGTATGGTTCTAAACCAAATGACCCAAGTGCGCGTAAAATTGGTTCCTATTTGATGTGGGTGGCGATCACTGCGGCTTGTATCACTAGCTCAATGTTCCTGTCGGCATTGGCTCCTAATCTGCTGGCATTGGCGCTGGTTAAAAGCACCGTCGG